>JAAYWE010000056.1 GCA_012516755.1 Treponema sp. | reverse complement strand
GGGATCAAGTTCTCCAGCCCTGCTAGCATTACGGCTGCGTTCACCGTATCCAATAGACTTTCATCCCAAATTACAAGGCCACCATAATCATTTCGGAATTTATTCAAAGCTTCGCTTAGACTTGAAAGCTCTTCGATATCAAATCCATGCTCCATTCGATAAAACTCGATGTTATGTTCATCCTGATTGCCCAAGAATGCCCTATACTTACCAAACCAGTTTTCATCATCTATGAACTCTTCGTTGGTTCGACGAGCACTTGGGTCATCATAGAAGCCATAATCGAGATAGAGGGTTGCTCCTTTTCGGTTTACGAGACCCTGCAAGGCGGCTGCGCAAACGCGCTCTGAGAAAGATAGCTCGCTGACATCCAAAACGAATATACATTTCATCGTATCATCTTGGTTCAAGGCAAGATCTAGACGACATCATCCGGCCTGACCTCTCTGCCCTCGCGGGCAGATTGCTGGGCTGCCAGGGTGAATTGCAGCACTTCTTTCCCAGCCTTTCCATCCAAAAGCGGAGTCCCTCCATGCTGCAAGACATCGATAAGGTGTTGAGTTGCAGCAATGAAACTATCCTCCCATTCTGGCTTTTCTATTGGAATAGGGATGGTCTTAGCGTCCTTAAAGAGAAATAGTTCGGGTAGATCGATAGTCTTCGTCGTATATCGGTTGATAAAGATTATTCCTTTCTCTCCTACGATCTCGACGCGGTCATCATCGGAATAGTACTTCGAATTCATTAGAATCTTTGGTGTGTGAGAGATATCGAACACGCCATAACTGCGCTTTTTTTTGAACTGAAACATGATTGTGGCAGGGGCATCGACGAATACTCCCGGAGCAACCGGTGTCTTATCTATCCAGGCCATAACGCGCTCGGCTTGACCCATCAAATGATAAGCGAGAGAAAACAGATGATAGCCGTGATCAAAGACCAATTCGCCTCCGCCACTCTGCTTTTCATCGAAACGCCATCTCCATGCATCCAGAGGAATCTTCCAACCTTGCGGAGAGTAACCTGTATTGATATGCATGCGCAGCATCACGGGCTTGCCGATTTCTCCCGCATCTAGCATCTCTTTGGCTTTTACGGCTGGCTCATAGTGAACAAAGTTTTCATATACACGCAATACCACACCGGCTTTCTTGGCGGCCGAGATCATATCATCTGCTTCGGAAGCAGATAGACACATAGGCTTCTGGACTGAAATATGCTTGCCTGCTTTAGCAGCCTGGACGGTCATTGGACAATGAAGATGATGAGGGACAAGAAGTTCCACCAGGTCTATCTCTGGATCTTTCAACAATTCAGCATAATCCTTGTATATCTTGGAAATGCCCCATTCTCGCGCTTTTTGTTTTGCTCTGGCCTCCTTGGCGTCGCACAAGGCAACAATCTGCGCATCCGAGCGATCCCGATACGCGAGCACATGAAGATCTGATATACGACCACAACCGACCAAAGCCACTCCAATTTTCTTCATAGATTTTCTCCTAACTGAGATTCCATTGCTGCCAATTTTTCACGAATTTCTGCATGTTTTTTGCGATCGATGGGATACCAGATCAATAAGGGCAAGGTGATGATAATGATGATTCCCGGAATAGGCCCAAAGAACAAACGAATGCCCAAAAGCGATCTAGAGCTTTGAGCTACGTTCGGCACATAGCCAAAACCGGTCAGCATCCAGCCAATCCCAGCAATGGCAAGAGCTTCGGATATCTTGGTAGCCAATCCCCAAATGCCATAATACATTCCACTTCTAAATTCGCCGGATTCAACTCGGTCATAATCTGCCACATCCGCTACCATCGCCCAGGGGAAAATCCACTGTGAACCAAAACCTATTCCAGCCAGAGCCGAGAGAATGTAGACAAGCTTCCCCTGATCAGGAGTCAAGAAAAAGGATAGGCTAATAGCTATCGCTCCAATTCCAGTTCCCAATGCATAGGTCTTGCCCTTATCCAGCCTTTCGCTGAGTTTTTTCCAAAAAGGCAAGGACAATGTGACACAGATGAGCATTAGCCCCATAACCAGCGATATCTCGCTTTTCATAAGAAGCTGGTATTCGAGATAATAGGCCATCAAGGTCTTGACCATGGCGAACGAGAGATTGATCACGAAATAAGCGATACACAAACGCTGAAAAGGCTTATTTGACAAGGCTATCTTCACACTCTGCCAGACATTGGTCTTGGCCTTGGTTTGCATAACTTTCTTGCGTTCTCTTATTCCAGCAGCCGAGATAAGCAAGACAGCCGCACATATCAATCCATATATGATACCCACATAAGCCCAACCTTTTCTTTCATCGGAGAATAGCCCAGCTAAAAGTGGAGTTAGAGCGACGCCAATTAGATAGGCTGGCACGGCCATTACCATACGAGTAGTGGTAAGAGAACTGCGCTCGTCGTAATCGTCCGTCAATTCTGAGGTGAGCGCGTAATAGGGAACATTAGTCAATGTCCAGAAGGTATCGAAAAGTATAAAAGTAAGAGCGATCCAGATGAATGTCGTAGTTGTAGATAAGCCTTTTGGAATGAACCAGAGCAGCATAATGCTGATCCCTAATGGGATAGCTCCCCAAAGCATAAAAACCCGTCGTCGCCCTAGCTTCGAATCCGTCTTATCTGTCAACCATCCAAACAGGGGGTCGTTGATTGCATCCCAGATTTTTCCTATCAAAAGTGCATTGCCTGCCAAGACCGGCAATATCAGGGCTGTATCGGTATAGAATTTCAGTAGATAAAACTGAATAGCAGAATTGATAATGGCATTTCCAATGTCGCCAACGCCATAGAACATCTTTGTCTTAAGCGGCAGCTTCACT
Source organism: Treponema sp. (assembly GCA_012516755.1). Lineage (GTDB taxonomy): Bacteria > Spirochaetota > Spirochaetia > Treponematales > Rectinemataceae > Rectinema. The sequence goes on along the minus strand of JAAYWE010000056.1, from coordinate 1,506 downwards.
TCCCCATTGTTTTTTAGAGATTCCTCTTTCCTTGGTTTTCCTCTTTCCATTTCATTGCCTCCATTTTTTGATCTCCTCTTTCAAATCAGAATGCGGCAGATCATCAAATCCAAGCGCATCGAAGATACCGGGATAGGTCAATGCTTCTTGCACAATCGATTCTGGTAGTCTCCGCAGAATCTCATGCATGGCGAAATGCGTAGTCTGCGAAATGCTTTCAAGTATTCTGCGCGAGCTTTGTTGGGATTCTCGCCTGTGTGGGGGATATCCTATACCTGATTCGACGGCGAATAATTGATCAAATATCATTTTTAGATTGACATCGGAAGCCCAGCCATAGCCCTGGTTGAGCATAAGAGAAATGCAGTTCCCGCCATTTATCTGAGTAAACAGCCATGCATCCAATGGAGAAACGATATGCCCACAGCATACACCCGGGTACTGCATGACAGAATTGAGGAAGCCCTGACCTGTGCCACAACCACCGACCACAAAATCCGCCACACCGAGGTTCAAAAAGAGCGCTCCCAATAGGCCAGTATGAATATAGGTCAGCTCAGGCTTTGCTCCGTTCTGTTTCATGCCAGCATTTATGAGCATATGACCTCGCCCTTCTAGAGCTCTCAATATATCTACATTTCGATCTGCTGCGCTCGTCTCATTCAGAATGGCAATTCTCATCGCTTTTCCTTCTTCTTCAAAACTCCAATAGCCGCGCTAACTATTTGGTCAATCGAAAGCCCATAGGCGTCCATCAGGCTATCTGTATCTGGCGCCGTGCGAGCGAAGGTATCCGATATCCCTATCCTAGCCATCGGCGTAGGGCATTCCTCAGCCAGTACTTCAGCAACCGCGCCGCCGAGACCTCCCAAAATGCTATGCTCTTCGGCTGTCACGATAGCGCCGGCATCAGCCGCAACTCTACAGATCGAATCCCTATCGATGGGCTTTATGGTATGAATCTCGAGAACAGCAGCGTCAATTCCTTCCCTGGCAAGAATTTCGGATGCGGCCATACATCGTCCAACCATGCTCCCACACGCGATGAGACCTACATCTTTTCCTTTGCGCCTCGCGATTGCCTTACCTATCTCCAGTGCTTCGCCTTCCTTATGAACAGCAATCGATGCACCACGGCTTATGCGCATTGTTATTGGTCCGTCTTTTTCTGCCATCAGAGGCACAAAGGCCGCTGTCTGAGTCGCATCCGAAGGCACTATCAAGGTCATTCCAGGCAAAGATCGAAAAATGGCGATATCGCTTATGGAGTGGTGCGTAGGACCGTCTTTATAGTCAGATAATCCCGCATAATGCGCGACGAGCTTTACATTGGTGCGGGCATAACAAATATTGCTGCGTATCGCTTCGATGGCGCGCAGCGAAAGCAAGGCGGAGAACGCATTTGCAAATGGGATCAGTCCTCCAAGAGCCAAACCTACCGCCACATCCACCATGCAAGGTTCGGCAATTCCAATATTGTAAAAGCGTTCTGGAAAGCGCTGGGCG
>JAAYWE010000055.1 GCA_012516755.1 Treponema sp. | reverse complement strand
TTTGGGGGAATCTCGGGTATTGTGACAATTGCTGATTTACTGGAGGCCATTGCAAATCTCTCGGAAGTAGAGACAGAAGAGGCTTCTCAGATTATTAAGCGCAGTGATGGCTCTTATCTTGTGGATGGTTCGATGCCAATCGATGAATTTGCCGAGAGCATAGGTATCAATCTGGATGTCATATCAAACGAGGATTACGACACCGTTGCTGGTTTTATTCTCCATTGTGGGGGATCGATTCCCAAAGCCGGAGATATAATAGAATGGCCTCCTTTGAAAATGGAAATTGTGGACATGGATGGCAAACGTATCGATAAAGTATTGGTACAGAAGTCAGAGCAATCTCTTACCTAGGCTTTTTCTAGTCTGCACAAATAACGCATAGATTGGAAAGTCCGATAGTCCAAAGATTCCACTCTAATGCCGTTTTTTGAAAATCCAGTGTTTTTGAAGCATAAAATTGTAGAATATCGATACAACAACATCTACCGCAAGCCTTGTGATTTTATAGTCTATCTTGCTTAGGGTTGTAAAAGCAAAGGTTCCAGCTGACTTTAGGGCGATACTGCCTAGAACCACTGGGAAGAACATGACAAGTTGTTGAATTACAGAAAACTCATATTGCGCATCCTTTGAATAGAAACTCCATGTTCTGTTTACGCTGAAATTTACGGCCGCGCCCACCATACCTCCGGCTGCGATCGAAATAGTATAGTGAATATGAAAGACCTCTGTAATGAATATCATTGTACAGTAATCAATTACTCCGCCAACAAAAGCAGATATTTGTGCTTTTGAGAAAGTAAGGGCTGAACGTAGCCAAGCCAAAGCTTTTTGTCTATTCTTTATTATTTTCGGCAATTTTCAATTCACTCTTTCTGTTTTCTTCTTCATCACGCTCATTGGCGATTTTTGCTAGTTTTTTAAATTCAGAAATATTGGAAATCGCTAAGATAATATCGGCTATTGCGGTAAGGTAGACAATGCTTCCTGGGAAAATAACTTCAATCACAAGGAAAAGCGAGATAAGAATCCTGGTTTCGGTCGGGCTCAATTTACCGGCGTCAATGGAATAGCTACCACTGATTTTATATCGAAGCAGAGCTATTATGATTTCTAGACCATAAAGCACGATAAAGGCATATCCCAAGAGTTTTAGAAAGCGGTCTGCGTAGATAACGAATCCAAGGCCGATAAGTACGATACCCAGCCAATCTATCACAAGATCTAGCATAAAACCGTACCATTTTCTTGGTTTTTTCCTATAATAGGCTATTCGTCCATCAAGTGAATCGCCGAACCAGGAAATCGCAAAACCAATTACACCAATCAGAAGAAAGCGAGTGTCAAAAAGCTCTGCGAGAATGAAGCTCAAAAAAACGATCACATTTCCAAGAAACCCTATTCCCGTTAGAACATTGGAGCTCATCCATGAAGGTATATATTGAACCAGAAAGGCAAGGGCTTTTTGCTCCTGCCTTTTAAGCAGATTTGTTCTAACGCGGTCCTTGGAAATAAGCGGTAGAGCATGATCTATTGAGTTTTTCTTTTGTTTTATTTTGGTTCTACCATGATCTTTATTCATTCTCTGCCTCAACATCTCTCTTTACTTCAGTTGAAAAAGTTTTAACAATTATACTCAATCTGATTTTCGTATGGCAACGGGGTATAAAAGTATCTATATTTTAGGAATGTGTCAATAAAAGGGCTTTATATTATTTGGAGTATGAGATTATGGACAAGAAAAGATTCTTTTATGTCGCTATCTATGCGATCGGGATGGCATATCTCGAGGCATCAATTGTAGTATATCTGAGAAAGTTGTATGGCATTTCTGATTTGATGATCAGTGTGCCAGCCTTCGATCCCATGGTATCGATCATTGAACTTGGGCGAGAATTGGCGACTCTCATTATGCTTCTCGCTGTTGGACTTGTATCAGGCAAGAAATTTCAATCCCAAATTGGTTTTTCTCTGTATGCTTTTGGGCTTTGGGATATTTGGTATTATATATGGCTTGTCATTTTCATCGGATTTCCTCAATCATTGTTTGATTGGGATCTGCTCTTTCTTATTCCACTACCATGGTGGGGGCCTGTGATTGCGCCTGTGATGATATCGGTGCTCATGATAATCAGCGGAGTAAGGCTTGCTTTGCTTGAAGAAAAAGGTCTCCTTGTAAGGCTTAAATGGTTGGATTGGGCAATGCTCGCTTTAGGATCCGGCACCATGCTGTATGCTTTTATGAGCGAAGCAATTTCAAGTTTGCCAGCGAGTGTGGAAAATTTGAGCGATTTTAGACCAAGCTCATTCTTATGGCCAATCTTCCTTATAGGATATGCAATATCTATATATGCAACTTGGAGAATACTATACAAAAGTCTGAATGAACCAGCGATGCACAGGAGCGTCAGGAAGTAGTTCGGGGTGAAATGTCGCGGCAATGATCGAGCCCTGACGAACCATTACAGGCTCATTTTCATATATTGCAAGGTGTTCGACCTCTTTTCCGGAAGCGAGTATACGCGGTGCCCGTATGAATATGCCTTCTATTATGCCTACGCTGTCAATGATGGTTTGTACGGGAGCATGAAAGCTATCTACTTGACGGCCATATGCATTGCGCTTGACTTTGATATCCAGGACACCAAGTCCCATTTGATCATTTCCTTCGATGTTTTTTGCTAGGAGTATTAGTCCGGCACAGGTTGCGAGAACAGGCATCCCATTCTCTATTTGGCGCTTTAGTTCTTCGAACATGCCAAAACGTTCGAGCAGCATACTCATGACCGTGCTTTCACCTCCAGGAATTATAATTGCGGTCAAGGACTGCAGATCGGAAAAGCTCCGAATCTCCACCATATCGCAGCGCGGAAATCCAGCTCGCACAAGAGCCTTACCATGAGCTTCATAGTCTCCCTGAAGCGCGAGAAGCCCTATGCGATGGCTGCTCACCAACCCCTCCCCGAAATTTTCTGATTTTCGATAAGTTCATCCAGGCCAATGCCAACCATCGGTTCGCCAAGATCTTCCGAGATCTCCGCCAGGATTTTTGGGTCTTTGTAATTGACCACTGCCGATACAATAGCTTTTGCCCGTCGCTCAGGATTGCTTGATTTGAAGATGCCTGAGCCTACAAATACGGATTCCGCACCTAGTTGCATCATCAGAGCCGCATCCGCTGGAGTAGCAACTCCTCCAGCCGAGAAATTGGGGACAGGCAATTTGCCAGTTTTTGCGACTTCCCATACAAGTTCAAATGGAGCACCCAGCTCCTTTGCTTCAGTCATGAGTTCTTCCTCCGGAAGGCCAAGGAGACGAGCGATTCCATCCATAACTGTGCGCATATGCCGCACAGCCTCGATGATATCCCCAGTACCAGCTTCTCCCTTCGTGCGAATCATGGCTGCACCCTCGCCAATTCGCCGCAGTGCTTCTCCCAGGTCACGACAACCGCAAACAAATGGTACTTTGAAAGGATGTTTATAGACGTGGTAGCGATCATCCGCAGGGGTGAGAACTTCGGATTCGTCAATGAAATCGATGCCGAGAGCCTCTAGTATCTGTGCTTCTACAAAATGGCCTATACGGCATTTTGCCATGACTGGAATTGAGACAGCATCCTGGATTTCTTTTATGATCTTAGGATCGGACATGCGGGCAACGCCTCCCTGAGCCCTAATGTCGGCTGGAACGCGCTCAAGAGCCATCACCGCACAAGCCCCTGCTTTTTCAGCGAGTTTTGCTTGGGCAGCATTGGTTACATCCATGATAACGCCACCTTTGAGCATTTCAGCGAGTCCGACTTTTATATGCCATTGCTCGCTCTGGCGATCGGACCATAATTTCTGTTCCATAATATAATCTCCTCACTGTTAGCTGTGTGGAAGGAATTTGATTGGTTGCAAGAATAAAGAGTAGCGAAAAAAAGCTTATTACGCAAGGGTTGTGGCAAAGCTTTAGGATTTTGATTTATGAGATATTGCGCTCCAGGAGTATTCTTTTTATATTCGGTTTTTGAGAATGTCTATGGAGTAATTCTTGCTGTTACCTAAGCGGGATTAGTCCTCGATGTCGAAAATCTTTCCTGGATTCATAATAAGATTTGGGTCCCAGGCGCGTTTGATCGCTTTGATTAGATTCAGTTCCACAGGGCTCATGAATTTTCTCATAAAATGTTTGCGTTTAAGTCCAATGCCATGCTCGCCGGAAATTTTTCCGCCAAGCGCAGTGATCGATTCATATAGCGCAAGGAGAGCTTGTTGCTCTATTTGTTGCCATTGCTCCATTGGCATTTGCGGATCCTTGACTAGAGTCGCATGAAGATTTCCATCGCCAGCATGGCCATAACATGGTATTGCAATACCAAATTGCAAAGCAATGCGCTCTAGTTCGGGCATAACCGCAGATATGGCCGTGGGCGGCACCACGATGTCCTCTAGGCTTTGAACTGGGCAATAGACTTTTAATGCTTCGGCTATGTTTCTGCGAATAGCCCAGAGGCGTTCCTGGGTAGTTCGGTTGTCGGCTACGTATACTTCGATTGCACCCTGCTCCATGCATAAATCTCCAACTGCTTCTGCTTCACTTTCTACTAGAGATTGATCTCGTCCATCCATTTCTATCAGCAGCATCGCACCGCATTGGGCATAAGGCAAATTTTCGTTTAGATAGGTACAGGATGTCTCCACGCTCCGGCGGTCCATGAATTCGATGGATGTTGGAATGAGACCCTTTGAGAGAATCTTGGGGACAGAGGAAATGGCTTCTTGGGGGCTTCTATAGAGTACAAGCAGGTCGGATTTGGCTGCCGGAAGACCAATCAGTCTGATTATAGCTGCGGTTGCAATGCCAAGAGTACCTTCGGAGCCGACAATGAGGTGCACTAGATCATAGCCAGTAACATCTTTTGCAAGCTTGCCTCCAAGCCAGACCACTTCGCCTGTTGGTGTAACGAATTCTAGACCAAGGATATAGCGCGATGTTACGCCATATTTTATGGCTTTCCCACCCCCAGCATTCTCGGCTATGTTTCCGCCGAGCGTACAGGTCTCCAGGCTCATTGGATAGCCAGCGTAGAATAGTCCCTTTTCCTTGACCAGGTTGTTGATTTCGTTTGTCACAATACCAGTTTCAACGGTCATTGTAAGATTGTCGTAATCGATTTCTCGCACCTGGTTCATTTTTTCGAGCGACAATACTATTCCGCCAAATATAGGAATAGCTCCTCCAGAAAGGCCACTGCCAGCGCCTCGTGGTGTTATGGGGACAGAGGTTCGATTAGCAAGTTTCACGATCTCAGCGACGGCGGAGGTCGACCTTGGGGTCACCACCACTTCCGGCATATGGCCATATTCCTCTTTAGATGTTTCATCGTGTGAGAAGATTTCGAGTTGAGCTGGATCGAGCAGGACGTTTCGCTCACCTGCAATATTTATAAGTTCGCGGATTATATCTCTGCTGATAGGATTATATTTCATGCTGAGCCTCCGTGCTTAAGGTTTTTGAGTCCAAAATTCTTGGCTCTTGAGATCTTGTATCTTTGGTTTGGTATGGAGATGAAGAGAGGGATGGATAAGAAGAGCTATAGATCGGTTTTAATCGCGCCGTTAGCCGCGGCAAAATCTCGAAGAGGTCCCCTATTATGGCGAGGTCGGCAACCGCATGGATGGGCGCGTCGGGGTCTGTGTTGATCGAGATTATCTTCTTGGCCGTTCTTATGCCGGCCAGATGTTGAACAGCGCCAGAAATTCCTGCGCATATATAGATCTCGGGTGAAATGGTCTTGCCGCTAAGGCCAACCTGATGTGGGTAGGATGTCCATCCGCGATCGACAGATTCACGGCTTGCGCCAACCGCTCCTCCGAGAGCCGACGCCAGCTCACGAATGAGCTTGAAATTATCGGCTTTCTTTAAACCTCTTCCGCCTGCAACAACGATGCTCGCACTTTCCAGATTTTCGAAATCCTTAACATTGCTCTCCAGAGCCAGAACCTGGACACGTGAATCCGAAAAATCCGAGATTATTCTCTCCTTAGATGATTCATCGATTACATGAATTACAATGCCTTTGCGGCCAAAGTCTGGCGGAAGTGGTGACATGGAGTGAGGTCTTACCGTGGCCATCTGTGGCTTGTGATGGGCAGTTTTTATAGTGGCCATGATATTTCCTCCAATAGCAGGACGTGTCTGCAAAAGGAGGCCGCTGTTTTCTTCGATAGAGAGCTCGGTACAGTCCGCAGTTAGTCCGGTGCCGAGTTTGGCTGAAAGATATGGCATTAAAGTCCTTCCCGTTGTAGTGGCCGCTCCTAGAATGACTTCGGGTTTTCTGGCGTAAGCAAGCTTTAAGAGCGTGTCAGACCACAATTCACAGACAAAATCCTCTAGGCTCGGGTTCTCGACCAGGATTACACTATCAGCACCATGGGCAATCAACATCGCAGCTTCATCTGGAGATGCGGATCCAAGCACAATGGCTGCTAGAATTGCACCACGACTATCCGCGAGAGGACGGGCTCTAGCCAACAATTCGAAAGACACTATGTCGAGTCCGCGCTTACGGCGCTCAGCAATAATCCAAAATTCAGGCTTGGGGTCAGTAGCAGGCTCCGAAAAAACCTTTTCGGAAAGAGAAATCACTGATTCCTGCAATGCGGGCTGCATTTTTGCTATAAGGACTCCAATCGCCGATTCTTCGATATCCACAGCTGGACTTGTTTCTGTGTATCCTCTCCTGGATTCTCTGGATCCTCTGTCCCCCATTATCGGACTGCCTATTACAGGACGGATCATTGAAAGAATGCGTTCAATCGCTTTTTCTATTCCCGGTTCATCGAGAGCATGAATTCGCTCCCCGTCGCGTGATACTTTCGGATAAAATATCTTTACTACACGGGTTGGAGAGCCAGCCAGACCCAATGAAGCAGGATCCAGGTTTATTTCCTTTGCTCCCCAGTGCAAAATCTCTGCACTCCTTGAGAATTTTTTCCCGCGCAGAGTTGGTAGACGGGGCGAGGCAATTTCTTTGACTACGGTTATTAGGCACGGAGATTGGACTCTCACACTTTGGTAGCCTTCTTCGGTAAGGCGACGGACGAGAAATGTCGGATGGCAAGTCCGATTACGATTTGATTCAGCAGTTTCTAAATCTTCAGTTTTGGACTCTATTTCCAATGAACTCACATAGGTGAGGACGGGTATTTCCAACCAAGATGCTACGGCTGGTCCTACTTGTCCGGTATCGCCATCGGTAGCGCGCTCTCCTGCGAGGATTAGATCGGCGTTGTCAATATGCCTTATTGCCTCAGCTAAAACCTTCGATGTTGCCCAAGTATCGGACCCGGCAAAAGCCTTATCTGTAAGTAGAATTGCTTCATCACAACCCATTGCAAGCGATTCTCGCAGCGAGCGTTCGGCATCTAGTGGCCCCATCGAAATTGTGGTTACATGGGCTCCGAATCGCTCTTTCAGTATGAGTGCTTCTTCGATTGCATATAGATCAAGAGGATTGATTATGCTTTCCAGCCCCGATCGCACCATTGTGCCTGTATCAGGGTCCATCTTGACTTTATCTGTTTCTGGTACTTGCTTTATAAGGACAATGATGTGCATTGAAAAACTCCGGATTGTTAGTTTGACACAAGAGTATGACACAAAAGTATGACATAGGAGTAGATATATCCGCAAGCTTGCACTTTAATACCTTTGGGAGACATGAATTGGAGAGGAATTACAATTGTGGTGCTTGCCTTATCAGATAATCGTTGAATATCTTTAATCCTGGCCAGACATAGATTTATCTCTTCAACCTGGATTTAACTAAACTGATCGATTTTATTATATTTATGTTTGTTCTTGTTTCCATTTCATGTGGGCGAGTCATTTATTTTTCTGCACGGAGGAGGAATATGACAAAGAACATGGGAAAGACAGACAAGAGGGTTCGTATTATTGTCGCAGTGGTCATTGCTATTCTTATTCTAACTGGAGTCCTAAAGGGTGTGCTCGCATGGATCCTCGGAATTATTGCGGCATTCTTTGTGGTGACTGCCGCAATATCGTTCTGCCCGCTATATACTCTCTCTGGTTGTTCAACTATTCATAAGGAAAAGACAGAAAAGAAATAAGACAAAAATGGTTCAAAGAGCTTCTTGAGCAAGGCGACAAAGATGACCGCCAATCGGTTATGGCGGTCATCTTGATATTCTGCCCTTAATTTAAAGTATCATGAGAGGCAGATAAGGATTCTTCCTGCCCCGCCTCCGGAGATGGTGAAGCCTTGGTTTCTTGTGTTTCTTTTGCTAGTTTTCTCGCCTCACTAGTTTTTCTTTTCTGTGCAGATAGCGCTCGCATGCGCTTCCATATCGACGGAAAAAGCAGAAGCATACCAATTAGAATCCCTGCGGCGAAGGTCAACACTAGAACAATCGACATCGAAGCCTGGGCAGACCATCCAAAAAACGAAACGGTAATGGGTGCGCTATTTTGTACCGCAAAGATGACGGCCAAAACAGCCACAGCAATCAGAAGAACAATGTAAAAGACTCTCATTTTCCCTCCTCATATGGAGTTTCTTAAGAAGGTCTTTACTCTTAATTTATGGTACTGTCGATGGTATCAGATTTCCAATGCTCAGGAGCGCGCCAGAGCCCCGATAGTAAGAGTTGCCGAACGAAGATGAGCTCTTTTGGCAGGCGTTCATAGAGCTTTACAAACAGCTCCTCATGAGAAAGAATTTCATTCTCCCAGAGCTCGCGGTCCACAGACATCAGCTCAATAAAGCGCTCTTTTGGAAAATCGAGACCTTCCCAGTTCAAATCTTCATAGCGTGGCATCCAGCCAATAGGGCTCTCGATTGCATTGGCTTTGTGATTGGCGCGATCGACAATCCACTTGAGAACGCGTATATTTTCACCAAAACCCGGCCATATGAAGTTACCATCGGCATCCTTGCGGAACCAGTTTACACCGAATATGAGTGGCGGATTAGGGTTGTAAAGGCCAACATGCAGCCAATAATCGAAGTACGAAGCCATATTGTAACCACAAAATGGGAGCATTGCAAAAGGATCCCGCCGCACAAGCCCAATGGCGCTGGTAGCGGCAGCCGTAGTCTCGGAACCAAGGGTAGCTGCAAGATATACTCCATAGATCCAGTTGAAGGATTGATAGACCAGGGGATAGACCGTGCTTCTGCGTCCACCGAATATAAATGCTTTTATTGGCACACCTTCATGACTATCCCAGGCGGAGTCGATAGAGGGGCATTGCTTAATCGGAGCCGTAAATCTGGCGTTTGGATGGGCGGCTGGTTTGCCGGAGGCGGGATCCCACGGCCTTCCCTGCCAATCGATTAAGCCCTCAGGCGGATTCTTGGTCATGCCTTCCCACCATATATCGCCATCTGGGGTGAGAGCACAATTGGTGAAAATGGTGTTGGCCCGGATAGTCGCCATTGCATTTGGATTTGATTTTTCCGAAGTCCCTGGGGCAACGCCAAAGAAACCAGATTCTGGGTTGATGGCTCGCATTTGCCCGTCTTTGCCTGGACGAACCCAGGCGATATCATCGCCGACAGTTGTAACCTTCCAGCCCTCAAAGGACTCCGGCGGAATGAGCATAGCAAAATTAGTCTTGCCACAGGCGCTTGGAAAGGCAGCGGCTACGTAGGTTTTTTCATGAGAGGGTGATTCAAGGCCAAGTATAAGCATGTGTTCGGCCAGCCAACCCTGATCTCGCGCAATGACAGAAGCTATCCTCAACGCAAAGCATTTCTTACCGAGAAGAGCATTGCCACCATAGCCAGAGCCATACGACCAGATTTCACGAGTCTCTGGAAAATGGACAATGTATTTTGTCTGTTTGTTGCATGGCCAGGCGACGTCTTTTTGTCCGGGCTCGAGAGGCATGCCAACCGAATGCATACAAGGCACGAATTCACCATTTTCGCCGAGAGCTTCGATGACTTTTCTGCCCATCCTTGTCATTATGCGCATATTGGCAACAACATAGGCAGAATCAGTAATTTCCATTCCGATATATGAAAATGGAGAACCTATAGGTCCCATTGAAAATGGAATGATATACATCGTTCGACCTCGCATGCAGCCTGCGAAGATCTTGTTGAGAATACCTCTCATTTCGTTAGGCTCTACCCAATTGTTGGTGGGTCCGGCATCTGCTTTGTCCTTGCTGCAGATGAAAGTACGGTCTTCAACTCGAGCAACATCGCTGGGGTCGGACCTTGACAAGAAAGAATTTGGGCGCTTTTCGGGATTAAGTGCGATGAAGGTTCCTGACGCGACTAGAGATCGGCAAATTGTATCATATTCTTCATCGGAACCATCGCACCAATAGACTAGATCGGGTTTGCACAATTCTTCCATAGAGGAAACCCACGAAAGAAGCCGTTCGTTTTTTACATAAGAAGGACTCATCTTGAGCGTTTTCATGAAATTACTCCGAAGAATAAAGATATAAATGCTATTATAGGCTTTTTTTTTATTTTGTGTATGGGGAAGGTCTTCAATGCCAAATTTATCATCGCCGGAGCACCGTCTTTTCTTCTGCATGAACATCATTTATGCTAAACGCATGAATAGCCTTTCTGTACAGACACAATATTGGATAATGGCCATATCGATTATTGTTTTCGCCATAACCATTATCACAGCTGTTTTGGCCTACAAAGCCGGCAAGAAACATGGATTCTTAGATGCGCAGGTCTCTGAGAATGAAAGAATGGAGCATGCGCGAAAAGATGCGATAGAACGATCAAGAGCCGTTCTTTCCGGTCAAATTTCGGAGCAACTTGCGCCATGGCTCCCCGATTTTCCGGTCAATCCTTCCGACGCAAGGTTTATTGGCAAGCCTATAGATTTCGTTGCTTTCTGTGGGACAGATGAGGGATCTGTGAGCGAAATCGTCTTTGTAGAGGTAAAGTCCGGAAAATCGGCTTTGAGTTATGTCGAAAGAAGCGTCAGGGATGCGGTTGTCGGAGGCCATGTGCGCTGGGTGGAATACAGAATCGAATAGAAAACAAATCAAAGAATGCCAAGGAAATAGCAGGGCCTTTTGCTTTGTTCTGGAAAGCATTCTTCCAGCTTTATTGAAATGCAAAGTGCGGCTATAATATAAGTAATTCTATTGCCATTCGCTTTGCCATACCGAAATCGATCTGATGCAAGCTTTTTATTCAAATGATGGCAAAGCCGAAATAGAAGCAAGAACGAAGGAGTACCATTGCATGACGACTAAAGATGTTCCCGATATCATTTCTGCTGAAGTACTTCAAGGAGATTTTGAAGACAGAGCAGTCAAGATAGTCTATACTTCTGATTTGCTGTCCGATGTACTTGCAAATGGGCGCGATGCAAGTGTGCTTGTCACGATTCAGGCACATAAGAATACGGTTGCCGTGGCGAGTGTAGTCGATATTCCTCTAATTGTCCTGTGTAATAATCGGCCAATCATAGATGATATGATCGAGACAGCCGCTCAGTCTCGAATAGGATTGGTGCGCACGGCTCTTAGTCAGTTCGAAGTTTCTGGTCGGCTCTGGCAGGCTTTGCACGTTCCAGGGTCACCAAGGTGATGGACATATATTGTCCATGTTATATACTTTCGATTTTCACAATCATTCCTGTCTCAGCCCATGCGCAAGTCTTGAAGCTTCTCCTTCGGAGATGGTCGAGTGGGCCATAAAAAAAAGAATCGATCTATTTGCGCTTACAGATCATAACAGTGCACTGAATTCTCCTGCATTTGGTATAGAATGTGCGAACGCCGGCATTATTCCATTATTTGGCATCGAATTGAATCCCTTTGAAGAAGCGCACTTGTTGGCAATTTTTTCGGATCCATTGACAGCGCTCCGCTTTAGCGACTGGGTTTTTGAATATTTGCCAGCCATGCGAGTCGATCCTCTGCAGTTTGGCGATCAGGTTGTCGTAGACCCTCTAGGGCAAATCCTCTCTATGCCTTCTTCAACTTGGTATGGCAGCTCTTTGAAAGAATCCTTTACTTTTTTTGCACAAGAGGCAGCAAAAGCAGGCGCGATTGTAATTCCGGCGCATATAGACCGACCACATTTTTCGGTTTACAGTCAACTCGGTTTCCTACCGCAAGGCCCCTATGATGCAGTTGAAGCGATGAGCCCAAATCCAGATCCAACACTCTGCGGAGATTTCTGCGTCATCTCCAATTCCGATGCGCACGTGCTTGAGCACATTGGGCGCAGGCCTTCCATAATTGAGCTCGATGAGAAAAAAGTCATCGATATGCATGCGGCCCTTTCAAAAATGGCTGAGGCCTGGTTTAGAGGCCTATGGACAAATCAGGCGAATATAAGCGCTTCATCACCGGAAAAGGAATCGGAAGAGGATTCGGAAGAAGACATCCAAGATCAAACATCCGAAGCCGGCCTTTCGATAGAAATCCCAGGGCTTCTGCCTATTATATCCTTTTTGGAGGAATGGTATCCCTTTGCTGAAGCACAGGCGCTTTTTGAGAATATCAGGCAATCTCTACACAGACAAAAAGCCTGGAGCATATACAAGAAGCCGAAGCCAGGATCTCTTATTCATGCCAGCGCAGAGAAAAAGAAATAGGCTTTTCCAGAGTAAGAAGCGAAAACAGAGGGATTCTCATGCGAAAAACGGTTCCAGATATGCTTCCGCCTGTAGCCGACACAATCATCTTAGGCGTTGTTATGGCAATATTTACGGCGCATGCATCGAAAGCAGGCATGTTTTTCTTGCCAATTATAAGCTGTTCGAGGTTGAGCCGATATTCAGCTGCCGAAACCGGATCGGCCTCCAGAGCCGGAGGGCTCAGGCTGTCGATTATTCGTCTGTCTATTCCAGGAAAAAGCTTTAGCATGGCGGGTGCATTTTCTCTCGAAAGATTGACGGAAAGCTCGCGCATGGCCGGAGATTGCCCTGGTGGTGAGATTTTTTGATAGCAAATCATTCCCATTGGCACAAGCGATGTATCTGCTATGAGAGCTTCGAGATTCTGCACCCATACCACTGATGTCAGAATGTCTGGCGTGGGCGAAGAAACATCAACAAGCGCAATATTTGTTTGCCCCAGGAATTGTTTCCTAACAGCCTCAGTGCTAAATAGAGGTTCTTGCGGTTTCAGCCCGACAAATTGTCTAACTCGCACGCTCAAGGCATCGGGTATGTCTAGGCGAATTGCCGCACGCACAGAGCTGTCCCCCTTGATTGTAGCGTCCAGATTTCCTGAACAGGAGGTAACGGAGAAAGAGATGAAGACAATTAAGGCAATGATCGAAATAAATGAAACAACACTTCGCCATCCATTACGTTTTTGGTTCGCTCCTAATCTCATGACAAATCTTGCTCCAATTATGGTTTTTTAGTGTAAAGCGGCATAGGCCGCGTGCTTTTTTTTTGAAGTAGTGCTTCGCTAAAACGCTCGAGCGTAACTTGGCTCTCCAAGGTTAGGTGCCGATAGGTCGCATGGCTTACAAGAAGGCTCTGATGAAATTCCCTGCAGAGCGAGTCCAGCCGCGCGGCGATACCAATTGTGTCACCAAAGAAACTCATTTTTTGTTGACCCGGAGGTCCAAGAAGTGCCCTGGTTACATAACCAGAATGAATGCCTAAAGAAACTTTGATCTCCCCAGGAAGCGATTTTATAATCATATCTTCTTTAAGGCCTTCGAGTTCTTCGATAAAGGCATATGAAGCGTTAAGGGCTCTGTCCGCGCTGTGTTCTTCATCCACAAGGCCAAAGACTATAACAACCGTGTCTGCGGAAATTGATATGATCCTTCCTCCATAACTACCAGCGCATCGGGTCCAGATTGCATAATATCTGTTGAGTAAGGCAGCCGCCTCCTTGTGTCCGAATTGCTCAGAAAGATCCGTAAAACCAATAATGTCAGATGAAATCACCGTCACAAATAGAGAAGCCACAGTTTTGGCGGATTTGGCTGGCGGATTCTCTTGATTTTCAGGAGATGCTGCCAGCTGAACTTCCTGGCTTTCAGATTCTGCAGAAGATGCGTCTGTTTCAGGCTCCAAAGAAGATATGTAAATTTTTTTAGCTTCCTGTGGCATTTCGATTATTCTAGTGAGCCGCTGTTCAAGGTTGATTGCTCTCCATCTTGCAACCATCAGCATGAAATCGAAGGATATTACACCGAATAGTGCAAATAGGTGTTGAGGGGCCTGGATAAATTTGTCGAAGACAGCGAGAAAAGATTTTAAGCTCAGGGCTTGTGCCAATGCTTCAGCATCTATTTGTCCTTTTTCGAATGAGGCGGTCACCGATATGCGAAGGTCAAGATAGGCATAAAAGAGCAGAAAAATTATCGCCGATCCTAATGATAGTGCTGCCTCTGAAAAACGTTTGAGAATCGGCTTATGCAAAATAAGCGTGAGTGTTTGAAAAACCGCTATATAGACCGAAGCTCCCCACAACAGCAAGTTTACTGTCTCTGTGAATGCTATATCCGACAGCGTTGCGCGAAGAATTGAGTATCCTGCGGCCGTAATAAAAGAATACAAAAATCTCAGGATTGGGATATGCCCTTGAATTGTCAGCAGTGAGGTTTGAATTAACATAAAGGAAAGCACGATCAGCGAAGTGACAAGTGCGTTTTTCCACGATCCCGAGGTGAGCGATATTATCAGCACAAAAAAGAGAATAAATTGATTCGAGTAATAAAATAGTTCATCTGCAAAGCGTTTCCAAGAGAACTGCATCGAACCTATTGTATATGTCCTAGCATTTACTGGAAAGACCCAAGATTGGCCAAACAAACTTGCTTGCGCGAACAAAGAAATACTTGACTCGTTCATTTTAAGGTGTACAATAATTTGACATCATTAATATCAAATAAGGAGGACGTATGAGAAAGCTTGTAGCAGTTATTCTAGCACTAGCTTTTCTAGTGGCGGGTGCCGATGTATTCGCCCAGGCCAAGGCCAAATTCCATATCGGTGTCGTTACCGGTACAGTATCTCAGTCTGAAGATGACCTTCGCGGGGCGGAACAGCTCATAAAGGAGTACGGAAGCGTCAAAGACGGTGGCATGATTCAGCATATCACCTACCCAGATGATTTTATGTCGCAGCAAGAGACTTATATCTCCAATGTTGTAGCGCTTGCTGATGACCCGCTCATGAAAGCTATTGTTATCAACCAAGCCGTTCCCGGCGCAGCCGAAGCCTTTAAGCGAGTGCGAGCCAAGAGGCCGGACATTCTTCTTTTGGCTGGGGAGCCGCATGAGGATCCATTGGTAATACAAGAAGCGGCGGATCTTGCGGTATCGAATGACTTTGTGTCTCGTGGGTACACCATAATCTGGGCAGCGAAGCAGCTAGGTGCTAAGAATTTTGTGCACATATCGTTTCCTAGGCACATGAGCTATGAGACGTTGGGGCGCAGGCGAGCAATAATGGAGGAGGCCTGCAAAGATTTAGGGATGAACTTTTATTTTGAGACGGCGCCGGATCCTACATCGGATGTAGGGGTGGCAGGAGCGCAGCAATTTATACTTGAGAAGGTGCCGCAGTGGGTACAGAGGTATGGTAAGGAGACGGCATTTTTCTGCACCAATGATGCGCACACAGAACCTCTATTGAAGCAGCTATTAGCGTATGGTGGTTTATTTGTGGAAGCGGATTTGCCATCGCCGTTGATGGGGTATCCTGGTGCTCTTGGGTTGGATTTATCGAAGGAAGCTGGGGATTTTCCTGCTATTTTGAAGAAAGTGGAGAAAGCCGTTATAGACAAGGGAGGAGCGGGGCGGTTTGGGACCTGGGCATTTTCCTATGGATACACAGTAACTGCGGGCTTAGGAGAATTTGGGAAGAGGGTAATAGAAGGTAATGCCAAGAAAGACAGTCTAAAGGATGTCTTTGATGCCTTTGGGAAGTACACGCCTGGAGCCAAGTGGAATGGAGCTTATTATACAGATATGGCTACTGGTGTGCGAGCCAGGAATCAGGTTCTCATCTACATGGACACCTATATTTTTGGCAAAGGCTTCTTGCCTACCACTCAGGTCAAAGTGCCGGATAAGTATTACAATATCCAGATGCATAAATAGTTGAGAAGAGCCATGCGCCGAATTCTTTCCGCGCGTGGTTCTGATTTTTAGCTTGAGACGCCGAACAAGCTCTTATTTAGGCCCGTATTCAGGCGTTGTCGGAATGCGGGCCATTTCTTATAAACCCATTTCTAATGGAATTATTATGATAAATGGAAGCTCTCTTCTATCCATCGAGCATGTATCGAAAGATTTCTATGGGAATATCGTACTGCATGATGTGAGTTTTGACCTGCATAAAGGAGAAATTCTTGGTCTTGTTGGAGAAAATGGCGCTGGCAAGACAACTCTAATGCACATTCTTTTTAGCATGCCGGTCATAGCCGAGACTGGCGGTTTTCAGGGCAACATAAAGATCGAAGGGACGGAGGTTCATTTTGCCAGTCCATTCGATGCCTTGGATGCTGGGTTGGGTATGGTTCATCAGGAATTCAGCCTTATTCCTGGTTTTACGACCGCTGAGAACATAGTGCTGAACCGCGAGCCGATGCACCCGACTATTCTAAATGATATATTTGGCGACCGCATGAGCGTTCTATTGCGCGATAAAATGCGTGAGCGTGCCGAAAAAGCAATAAATAAACTTGGTGTCAATCTCGATCCAGATATGCTTGTGTCGGAGATGCCGGTAGGTCACAAGCAGTTTACGGAGATAGCGAGAGAAATCGATCGAGAACAGACTCGCATACTCATTCTGGATGAACCTACGGCGGTGCTAACCGAATCGGAGGCAGAAGTACTGTTGCAGACACTCAGGCGCCTTGCTTCGGAAGGGATCGGGATTATCTTTATTTCCCACAGACTGCAAGAAGTTCTCTCTATTGCGGATCGTATTATAGTATTGCGAGATGGTCATCTTGTAAAAGATACGCCAAATCAGAATATCAATTTACGAGACGTTGCATCCTGGATGGTAGGTCGCAGCATCGCAGGAGAGGAAGACAAATACCAACTCAGGAGCTTTTCCAATATAGCTCTTAGTGTACGAAACCTCTGGGTTGATATGCCGGGGGAGACTGTCCGGGATGTTTCCTTCGATGTCCATAAGGGGGAGATTTTTGGAATTGGAGGCCTGGCTGGTCAGGGCAAACTCGGAATCCCCAATGGAATCATGGGGTTATTCCCCGCCGGAGGAGAAGTCATACTCGACGGAAAGCCAGTACCACTCAACAACCCTGCTATGGCGCTTGCCATGGGCATGGGTTTTGTTTCGGAAGACAGGCGCGGCGTTGGCCTATTGCTCGATGAAAGCCTCGAATGGAACATAGCTTTTACTGCTATACAGATACACAATCAATGCCTTAAGAAAGTATTTGCCGGGCTCTTTACACAGCGCGACGAAAAGGCTATGGAAGAGCTATGTCAAGAATACATAAAGCTCTTGGACATTAAATGCACCAGTACAAAACAGAAAGCTAAGGAACTTTCCGGAGGCAATCAGCAGAAGATCTGCCTGGCAAAGGCTTTTGCAATCAAGCCTCAGCTCTTATTTGTATCGGAGCCGACACGAGGAATAGATGTCGGCGCTAAAAAATTAGTCTTAGACGCATTAAATCACTATAATCGCGATTTTGAGACCACCATAGTTATGGTCTCTAGCGAGCTCATCGAATTGCGTTCGATTTGCGATCGCATTGCTATTGTCGATGAAGGAAGGATTGCGGGGATCCTGCCGCCGACGGCAGATCTCTCTGAATTTGGCCTGCTTATGTCGGGCGCAGCTATGGAGGAAGCCGTCAATGCGTAATATCAAGACATTCATTCAAGATTTCGGCTGGCCGCGCATCATTATTTTTCTGTTTTTGGTTGGGCTCTTCATAATGGCGCCTTTTGTCCAAGTGCGACTCGATGCATCGATATCCGATGTTCTTAACCGATTTGGGCAGAACGCTATTATGGTGCTTGCAATGGTCCCTATGATTCAATCGGGATGCGGACTCAACTTTGGCTTGGCGCTTGGGCTTGTGTCAGGGCTTTTGGGTGCAACCTTGTCACTTCAACTGGAGCTGCATGGAATGATAGGCTTGCTCAGTGCTATCGTGCTGGCTATGCCATTTTCTGTTCTTTTTGGCTGGATATATGGCAAGCTCCTCAACAGGGTCAAGGGCGAGGAAATGACCATCGCAATGTATGTGGGCTTCTCTTTCATCATGTTCATGTGCATCATGTGGCTGGTGCTACCTTACAATAATCCGACTATGGTTTGGGGATATGCTGGTAAAGGCTTGCGTACCACCATTTCGGTCGAAAATTATTGGCTGCATGTTTTAAACAATTTTCTGGCTATCAAAATTGGAGAATTTTTCATATTTCCTACGGGGCTATTGTTATTTGTAGCTTTTTTTGCCTTCTTGATGTGGCTCTTTCTACGCACAAAAACAGGTACTGCTATGACAGCCGTGGGGTCGAACCCCGACTTCGCTCGCGCATCTGGTGTCGAAGTTGACAAGATGAGAACGATTTCGGTAATAATCTCCACATTTCTTGGCGCGGTAGGCATAATCGTCTATGAACAGAGTTTTGGCTTTATTCAACTCTATACAGCGCCTAATGCGATGGTTTTCCCAGCCGTAGCCGCGATATTGATTGGAGGGGCCAGTATCAATAAAGCGAGCATGGTCAATGTTGTAGTCGGAACCATACTGTTCCAAGGGCTGTTGACTATGACTCCCTCTGTAATCAATTCACTTTTGCATACCGATATGTCGGAAGTGATACGGATCATCGTGTCGAACGGCATGATTCTCTATGCGCTCACGCGCAAGATGAAGGTGTCAAAATGAGCGCAAAGAAAAAATTCTCGACATTTCTATCACGATATGCTGTAGTCATTATTTTTCTTTTTGTGACGATAGTGGCAACTCCGCCATCAGGGCTATCTATTAGGTATATATTACAGGAGCTCATTACAAGGCTAGGGAGAAATTCCTTCCTCGTATTGGCACTACTATTGCCGATATACGCCGGTATGGGGCTCAATTTCGGCATGACCCTGGGTGCTATGGCAGGCCAGATAGGGCTTATATTTGCAGTGAACTACAGCATAGCTGGATGGCAGGGGCTTGTGTTTGCTCTTCTTGTGGGCTTGCCTATCTCGGTGCTGCTTGGCTGGATCTGCGGTCTTGTCATGAACAGAGCAAAAGGACGCGAGATGGTAACAGGCTACATCCTTGCGTTTTTTATGAACGGGATCTATCAGTTCTTTGTTATGTACATGCTGGGCTCGGTCGTACCGATGGGGAATAAGGCTATTGTCCTGTCGCGCGGTTATGGCATTCGCAATACCCTAAATCTTGAATCAGTGCGTCAATCGCTGGACAATATCCTTGTATTGCGCTTCGCAGGATTTACTTTCCCAGTGGTGACTTTCATTGTAATAGCCGTACTTTGTGTTTTTATAATTTGGTTTAAGAAGACTAAGCTGGGACAAGACATGCGAGCGGTGGGTCAGGATATGGCAGTGGCCGAATCAGCTGGCATCCCTGTTGAAAGGACGCGTATTATAGCGATTATCATCTCGACGGTGCTTGCTTGTGCCGGACAAATTATCTTCCTTCAAAATATGGGGAACCTTGCTACCTATAATGCACACGACCAGACAGGTTTCTTTGCCGTTGCTTCTATATTGGTTGGCGGTGCATCGGTTACTAGCGCAAATATCGCTAACGTTTTCATAGGTGTTATGCTCTTACATGCTATGTTTGTTGTATCGCCACTTGCTGGGCAGAATCTTTTTGGCTCGGCCATGATTGGAGAATATTTCCGCCAATTCATCGGTTATGGTGTGATAGCGCTTTCGCTCGTGCTCTATGCTTGGAGATCTAAGAAGGCTGCCGCAGAGGCTCGAATCAGTCTACGTGGAGCGAACAATAATCACAAAGACAAGATCGAGGTCACGACGAAAAATGGAGGGCAGGCATGAATGAACCAACGGGCGAGAAAAGTATCGGTAATGCAAAGAATACAAAGAAACGTCGCCTCATAATTCGTTCGGGCCTTCTCGTGGTTTATGTGCTTCTCATCGCTTTTATGATCCACTCTGGCAGGCGACACACCATACTCATCGACAACAAGGATGCGCATGATGACTCCTACATTGGCATAGATGGAATGGAGGTGTCGATCGATAATAAAGAGCCCCTGGAATATTATCGCGGAGATCGCGATAAAGCAGTGGTCCAGGGGCAAAAGCACACAATCAAGGTTGAGATATTCGACGACGGGCGCAAAATCGAAGAGTCTTTTACTGTCCCTCTTTGGACCGATATGGTAATAATTTATGTACCTAGGCTGGTTAATGGAATTGAGCCATGGCTAGAGCCATTTACCATAGCTGAACAAATTGAGGAATCTCAAGAATCGTGGTCGCCCGATGATGAAATGAGCTTTGAAAGCATGGGTAGCCCACAGCTAGAAGGCGTAGAAAACACTACTCCGACTCCATAAAAAATTCCAAAAACGAGCTCTCAATAATTCATGGCTCATAGAGTCTTGAATTTTCGCTCCAAATGCGAAGAGGCTTGATTTGTATTTTCAAGGTGTAGACTAATTCTGCATCTTCAATATCAAATAAGGAGGACGTATGAGAAAGCTTGTAGCAGTTATTCTAGTACTAGCTTTTCTAGTGGTGGGTGCCGATGTATTCGCCCAGGCCAAGGCCAAATTCCATATCGGCATAGCTAC
>JAAYWE010000054.1 GCA_012516755.1 Treponema sp. | reverse complement strand
GGCCTGGCTTCAGGATCATCGATTTTATTAATAGCGACAACTATTCGGTGGATATCTTTCGAAAGAAGCTCTGCAATAGCCTCTTCCTCCTTGCCAGGTTCGCGCGTCGCATCTATGAGATAGAGAATCAGGTCGACTTCCGAAAGAGATTTTAGAACAACCTCTCGAAGCCTCAGATTGAGCTTCTTGTCCGATATATGATAGCCAGGAGTATCCACAAAAATAAGTTGCCCTTCAGGTCGGGTTATTATGCCACGGATCGCATTTCGTGTCGTTTGGGGGACGGAGCTGACTATAGAAACCTTTGCTCCGCATAGTGCATTCAGCAGCGTAGATTTGCCGACAGAAGGCCTGCCTATGATCGCGACAAATGCAGACTTGGGCATTTTTGCCTCCTTTGCATTGTTGAATCATCTTAAACCCTTGCTCGCCTCGATACCTGTATATACTTATCGATCTATATTTGCTCAGGCTGTTCGAGTTGAGAGTAGATTGCGGGTGGAGGTTCTCCCATCCAGAGCTTATATTGACCAGCTGCCTGGTAACAGAGCATTTTGAATCCATTCATGATTCGGCAGCCTGCAGCTTCAGCCCGCTTTAGAAATAAGGTCTTGATCGGATAATAGACTAAATCGAAAACAGCTTCGGACCCTTTGAACTCATAAAAACTTATAGGATCGCCCTCGTTTTCCATGCCTACACTCGTGGCCTGTACAATCAAGTCGGAATATTCCAAGAGGAGATCGATAGCCCTGTCATCGAGATGTCCATATAGGAAGTTGTATTTTCGCGCCAGATCGCGTCCTATACTATATGTTCTATTGAGAACGAGGCCCCTGGCGCCCATTCTAAACAGAGAAAGAGCAACCGATTTGGCCGCACCCCCTGCCCCTATAATTGTCGCCTTACATCCGGAAATATCCTGTTTGCCGAGGAATTCCAGGAGACTGCGCTCGAAGCCATCAGCGTCGGTGTTATAGCCCGCCCATCCTGATTCGCGTAAGACAAGAGTATTGCAGGCTCCTATGAGTTGCACATCGGTGGAGTGGAAAGAAAGATATGGCAGAATATCTTGCTTGAACGGTACAGTAATTGCCGCTCCTGTGCCTCCGAGGATTTCGAGCATCTTAAGCCCATCTTCGCAGTTGTCTACGGGCGTGGGAATAAGAAGAGCATTCTTACCCATTTTTCTGAATGCGCTGTTGTGCAAATATGGCGAAAGCGATTTAGCGATCGAGTTTTGACCCATGAGCGTGTAAATCATCGTATCGTTATCAACAAGGTCGAAATTGTAGATATTGACGAGATCGAAGGGGTCGATATGACCTGGCGCAGCAGCGTCCATTCCCCCTCGCAAAGGACTCGCATAAGTCCATAATGAGCCTAAACGCCAAGATAGAATGCGCGAGGCGATACCATAATCTCCGCTAGCGATGAGGATTTGATCACACCTTGGTTTTTGCAGACACCACTCTAGAAAACGAATGAAATCTGCGCTGTTTTGAGGATTTACGGTGAGCCTGGGTATTTCGTCTTCTTCAGAAGTCAGTTCTTCATAAGCGGCATCGAGACTGTCCGGCATTCCACCGAGGCAGTGGTGAGATCGAATAATACGAGTACCAAATGTGCGACAGGATTCTTCCACCACTGGCGCCCTAAAATCATCTTCGAGATCAACATAGGCATAATTAGCTCGAGCATCGGGCTTTGGAAAGGAGAGTGCCCTTGCTATGAGAACAAGCCGAGTCCCTTCTCCTCCTTCAAACTTGCCACCATCTTTCAGACGCCTTATTGTTAAGATGCAAGGGAGACCGGCTTTCTCAGGGAAGTCACGAATAAAGAACCGCTCACCTGGATCAAGGCAATCCGCACGTAGCTCTACACAATCTACAACTGAACGATATTGCTCAAGGACACGCAGATCCTCTTCGATTGTCTTGCCCGTCATACTGAGGCAGATCTTTGGCCTGTCGTTTTTCTCCATATTTCCTCATCGGTTGGAAGCTTGTATAACACTTCCTTATTGTTATGCAGCGAGGCTTTCTTGTCTATAGTTTCTAATACTATAGTTTACATAGTGGCAAAGACTGAAGTATATTAGCGCATATAAGCCATTATTCCATCAAATAGCAGGAGTTGATTCGTGCCGGACAATAGTGATGCAATAACCTCCAGATTCAACGAAAAAGCTCTAAAAGCCTTTCTCGATGGCCTGCTCGATGAACTCAGACATCCGCAGGACCCGAAACTTCTCGAAGACGTTCGCAGAGCATTCAGAAAGAAGATTCCCCTCCATCTCCGATCTTATGCCGCAGCACTCATGATCCTTCGTGCAGCAGGCCTATCCAGGGCAAAGCCACAGCAGAAGATGCCGCAACAAAAAGCGTCTCCCCAGAAAATCCCAACTCCAAAAGTACCGCCTCAGCCCCAAAAAAAATCAGCCCGAAACGCAAATTGGCAACAGGGGAAGAGCTCATTTACAGCAGTTCCTTCAACTTCGGCGTCCATCAGGAGCACTCCTTCCAGCACAAGCTCCTCCGATTCACCATCCTCAACGCAGGAGCTGCCATCGAAGGAGACAGTATCTCTTTTTGTCTCCATGGGGAAACGACACCACTTAAAACCCCAGGAGCTGAGAAATGAGATAGCAGAGCACACGGGCCTATCTCTCGATGAAATCGGGCGAATCCACCTGCTCGAAAAATACTCCTTCGTAGAGGTGCCGGAAAAAGAAGCGCAAAAGGTTATTGCGGCAATGAATGGTGCAGAGCTAAATGGCCATGTTCTCGAAATAAAGCCGGCAAAGAAGCGCGCAAAGACATCTTTCAGAGGATAATAGGACGTGGCTTCGACAATCTGGCGTCTTAAAGTGGGGCTAATCGGAGAAAATTGTTATATCGTCGAATCCGAGGGCAAAATACTCCTCATAGATCCTGGTGCAGAGGCCGAAAAAATAGATGATTTTATGAGATATAAAGGGATTAAGCCTTCTCTTATCATATTGACACACGGCCATCTCGATCATACGGCAGCTATTCCCGATCTTTTCGAAATATGGGGGACGGAGCTTCCAATAGCTATTCATCCGCAAGACGCCGCTTATCTTGGAAAAGATAGCGAGCAAACCAACCGCCTGCTTTTCGAAGCAATTAAAGCTCCATCCTATTTTCATGCCTCCTGGAAAACCATGCCGCCTCCGGGAATTTTCTTGACCGATGGCATGGTGGTGCCTGGTACCAGTCTACAGGTTCTTCATACACCGGGTCACAGCAGGGGTTCTATTTGTCTATATGAACCTGAACTTGAGGCTGGTTCTTATGGCTATGAAGAAAAGAGCATGGTGCAAGGGGCTAATCCTTCCTGCATCATCTCTGGGGACACTCTATTTCGCGATGGAGTAGGACGCACAGATGCGCCGGATTCAGATGCATATGCCCTAGAAGCTAGCCTTAGGAGACTTGCGCGTTTCTCGCCGGATACGCTTGTCTTTCCTGGACATGGCCCTCGAACAACCATAGGCCGAGAACTCAGCTGAGCATTATGTGGACTGAGCATTATATGGACTGAGCATTATATGGCGCGAACAAATTGCATTTGCTGCCCTGGGAATAGTTTCAAATGAAATTCTCCATGATAAAGCCTTTAAAGATGGAATCTTCTAAATTCATCTCGTCGCATTTTTTGGTGATTAGCCTTGTACTCGCATGCACTATTGCGTCAAGACCTTCTTTTCTCTATGCAAAAGAGTTGAGCAAAACTGATTTTGCCCTCGGCACGCTCTGCACGATCCGTCTTGTCGAAGGAGGAAACAGCGCTACATTAGACCAGGCCTTTCTGCGCTTGAGAACAATAGAAGATCGCATGAGTGTGAACAAAGAGGGGACAGAGGTTTCGAAAATCAATGAAATGGCAGGGAAGGCTTCGGTCGAGGTTTCGAGCGATACTTTTTATGTGATTTCCAAAGCCATGGACTATGCAAGGCTCACCGGTGGCGCATTCGACCCTAGCATTGGCCCTCTAACAAAACTTTGGAATATCGGCGCGGGCGGAGAAAAAGTCCCTCCCAAAGAAAACATCCTGTCTGCCAAAGCTCTGGTCGACTGGCGCAATGTCGTCCTCAATGCATCCGCCAATAAGGTTTTCTTGAAAGAGGAGGGAATGAGCCTGGACCTGGGCGCCATTGCAAAAGGATATGCAGCTGATGAAATCGAAAAGATTCTGCGGCTGGCAAAGGTCAAAGCAGCAGTAATCGATCTTGGCGGCAATATCTTTGTATACGGAACTAAGAAAGATAAAACCCTCTGGCGTGTCGGAATCCAGAATCCGGAATCAGAGCGAGGAGATTACCTTGGCATTGTGGAAGGCCCCCAGATGACCATCGTAACATCCGGCATCTATGAGCGTTGCTTCATTGAAAATGGCAAGAGATACCATCACATTCTAGATACAAAGACAGGATTCCCCGTGGATAATGGCTTAGTATCTGTTTCGATCATTGGCCAGAGCAGCATCGATGCGGATGTGCTTTCGACTTCGCTAATTGCTTTAGGCATCGAAAAAGGCTTGGAATTATTGAAACGATTCCCCAATACCTATGCGATATTCATCGATAAAGACAAAATGGTATATCTTAGCCCGGGCGCGGAGAAAGTGTTTACGCTGCTGGATAAGAATTACACGCTTGTACGATGAGCCAGCCCCACTTTTAAGAATAAGAAAGGGACTCCAAAGCTAACCCAGCCACCAACAAGCGCATAGCGCAGAAAGCGAAGGAGGTTTTCCTGATTATTGCCTAAGAGGTTATTGATAGGACCGCTTGCCGATTTTAGCAAGACGTACACAATTCCAGTCGTGATCAACCCTACGAGATATCGGGAAATCTTGATCTTGAGTCTATCCTTCTCGTTGAAAGCGAGACTGCGCGCTGCAAATGTAAAACCGATAGCGGCGCCAAAGAAAGCTCCTGAGATCATCGTCTCTTTAGGCAGAATGAGATTCATCACAAAAGAAAGTGCCGCGGCCAATATAACACGCCCACGCACGTCTGCCTTTTGGAGAATTTTTTCGATTGAAGGTCCGCCCAGCTTATACAGGATAAAAAAGAGACTTCCAGCTAGATAGCCTCCTAGAACATCGGTTAAAAAATGTACACCGAGGTATATCCTCGAAAATCCGATAAGAAGGGGGAAGCCTATGAGCATTAGAGGTCGCCATTTTTTGGGTAAGAACTGTATAATATAAGCGGCAAAAACTACACTCAGCTGGGAATGACCCGAAGGCATACCATAGCTAGTTTCGCTTGCAAGTCCTACGCTTGGGATGATATCGAAAGGCCTTGGCCATCCGAAAATCTGCTTGAGCCAGAGATTGATAAAAGTAGAAACCAGCACCAAAAGGCCAAGCTCAGCCCCCTTCTTGCGATTTACACACCAGTACACAATAGGAACTATCGCGATTACAAAGGCTTCTGATGCGAATAATGATACAATCGTCATAGGGATTCGAAGACCAAGACCCAGAAAAGTCTGAATCTGAAGGATAATCTGCGCTTCGGCAGCATGCATTGATTCTACATACGACATAACGCTAACTATAATCGCAATAAGGAAAAAAATAAAGGATAAAAATCAAAAAAGGCTTCTGATTGGGCAAAACATACTAAATGGAACCGAGAAACCTAGAGTCAGGGCTCAAAGACATCCGGAAAATGCGGATGGATATCTGTTATGACGCGTGACTGGGCAAGACCAAGAGCTGCCTTTGTCGAAGGGTCTTCCGCAAATAGGGCAGGCCACATGGCTGCTTTAGCAAAACGCGGTTCATCGGAACGCTTTTCCGCAATGCAGGCCTTCAATTCATCCGTAGGCTTCATTGTCGGATTCGAGAACGTGAGAAGATCAGTTGTACAGGAGGAAAACTGAAAGGACCACAGAGTCCCATACATTGGGACAAAAGAAAAAGCGGTTCGCACTATGGGGAAAACGGTATTAAGTGTCTTATAGATACATGCCCAGGCTATTGGCCTTGCTATTGACGATTCACCATGCATGGCAAATATGCCTTCCGGACCCTTCAAAATCCGTTGAACTTGCATGAAGAATTCCTTGGTGTAGAGTCGCTCAGAAGGTCCGAAAGGATCGGTCATATCCATAATCACAACATCGAAAGAATCATCAGGACAATGCTCTACAAAAGTCCTACCATCGCCTATTTCAAGCCTGAGTCGAGGATCATCAAAGGCTCCCTTATTCAACTCCGGAAGATACTCTCTGCAAACAGATATAACCTCTGCATCGATATCTGCCATTATAACCTGTCGGACTCCTTTACATGCCAATACCTCTCTTAGAACGCAACCATCTCCTCCACCTATAATGAGAATCTCTCTCGCTCTTGGATGGGCGATCATAGCCGGGATGACCAGAGTCTCATGATAGCGCTCCTCGTCTTTGAGGCCCACTTGGGTGATTCCATCGAGAAGCAAGACCTTTCCGAATTCTGGGCTCTCTGCAAGCTCGATATCTTGCCATTTGCTCTTACGATGAACAATTACAGAACCAATTTCGTAGAAAAAACCATAATGCGGATTATTATGCTCTATTATAGTGCGCATGCAATTTCCTCCTTTTCTTGAGAGTAATATCTTCTTCTAAATACCGACTTTTCAGATTCTGCCGCTACGCATCTCAAGATTTTGGCACTCGAATATTTCCTGTATCTCATGAATAAGGGCGCGCTTAATACGGTTTTTTTCTTTGGCCGATAAGTTCTTGACTTCATCGCCAAAAAGAAAATCTTTGAGGCGGATCTCTTTTTTGCGCATTTTAGTGTGGAAGTTATTCTCAGAAATCAAATTTATATCGTAAGCGATGTAGCGACTAGAAATTTCTTGATCGATATAATCTTGAATCGAGTTGATGTCATGATCGAGGAAAATTTTTCGTCCTTTTGTATCTCTTGTAAAGCCGCGAATTCGATAGTCTATGATAACAACTTCCGAATCGAAGTTTTCTATAAGATAATTCAATGCTGAGAGAGGAGATATCATGCCACAGGTGGAGATGTCGATATCCACGCGGAAGGATGCAAGACCGGTCAGATGATGATATTCGGGGTAGGTATGGATGGCTATATGGCTTTTATCAAGATGGCCAACGATGCTGGGAGCATTGGACACTTGTTTTTCAAGCTCATCGAGAGGAAATTCTTGATCTTTGATTTCTACCGTATCCAGCAATTCCTCTGCATGATCGAAAAGCCGAGGCTTCGATGGCTCCTGCTGAATAGAATTTTCTTCGTTTATCAGCGCGACTACGCTTGCGCCGCGTGGTTCATAGTCCTGCGTAGAAATGCTTACAAGTTTTGCATTGATGATCTGGGTTACATCTTCGACGATAGTTTCTAGACGCTTTGAATTGTATTCTTCATCTATATACTCGAGATAGCTAATCTGAGAATCGCGGGATCTTGCGTAACAGACATCGTAAATATTGAAACTAAGCGATTTAGTTAGATTGTTGAAACCCTGGAGCTTTATAGTCCTCCCTTTGACTCTTCGGACCAACTAAACAGTCCTCCCTCTCTGTGTTCAGCCCTACGGCGGCTGCGTTGG
This sequence comes from Treponema sp., assembly GCA_012516755.1. Classification (GTDB taxonomy): domain Bacteria; phylum Spirochaetota; class Spirochaetia; order Treponematales; family Rectinemataceae; genus Rectinema. Next base: position 2,004 of record JAAYWE010000054.1, on the reverse strand, counting down.
CATCTGTATCCTTCGCATTTCTGATAATTATATCCTATTTACTGTGTAGGGTAAAGGCAGCACTATGGTAAGACCATGTTCTGAGATAATGTTGAATGAATTGATTACTGTGCACAAAACCGTCGAGCACCATATTAATTGACCATGATAGATCATGTCACATGTTCTGGTTACAAAACAGACTTGACTCTCAAAGCCATCCTACGGCAAAATGCACCATATTCTACATCTGCCGGCATGGTGAAATGGCATACACGGTAGACTCAAAATCTGCTGCTTGCAAGAGCGTGTGGGTTCAAGTCCCACTGCCGGCATTAAAAGCGCTTTTTGGGCGCTTTGATTATCTTTATGAGCCCAGCGAATTTTCAATTATAGCCTTCATAATCAGAAAAATTCCTATTTTACCAATTTTGTGGCGATTTGATTCCTGTATTATATGTATTCAAAATCGATAAGACTATTAAAAAAGAAACGCAAAGGCTAGAGCACTGCCACATGCTGTTTTCCCCTGGATTCTCTATGAAACACACGGCAGGTGATATATACTGAAAGTGGTCTATGACGAAATCCTGGCCAGGTAAACCCGATGAACAAACTGAAAACTTTTTATACCATCGCAAAATACCGTAACTTTACTAAAGCAGGAGAGTTGCTCGGCCTAACACAACCTGCAGTAAGCCTTCAAATGAAAGCTCTCGAAGAAGAATACTGTACGAAATTATTCGAACGAATCGGGAGAGATGTTTTTCTTACCGAAGCAGGTAAAGTTCTTTTTGAATATGCTGAAAGAATCCTTACAACACTGGAGGAGGCCAACCTTGCAATCAAAGAATGTGAAGATCCATTTAAAGGCAAGGTGAGTTTCGGCGTAAGCATGTTTGCCGGTGCATATATTATTCCTCCAATTCTGGGAAGGTACAAAGAACATCATCCCAAAACGATGTTTTTCGTGAAAGTACGGTATGCAAAAGATATTTTCCCTCTGATCATCGAAAACGAGGTCGATTTTGGGCTTATGGGGGAAGGAGAACAAAAAAATACGATAATTGCTTTTTAACAGAAGTAATTCTGAGGGAAGAGAAAGTCTTTGTGATGCCCAAGGGTCATAAATTTGCAGATAGAAAGAGCGTATCCATTCATGACATAGTCGAGGAAAAGCTTGTTTTGCCAGAGCGGCTTTCGGCCTCTCGCAGATACATCGAGAGCGAATTCCAGCGAAACGATATGTCAGTAAAGCCATATCTCGAGATAAGGAATATTGAAGTCATCAAAAAGCTTGTTGAACAGAACTTAGGTTCCAACATACTCTCGTGGGCATCCGTGCGCGAAGAAGTAGCCGCTCATAGAATCTGTGCAGCCAGAATCACAGGCGTCTCATTTGAACGCGATGTACTGCTTGTAAAGAAAAGAGAGAAAACATTTTTCCCCGCTACCACTCTCTTTATTGAATTTCTGCTCGATGAAGTAACCCGAAACAAAGATCAATTTGTATTTACAGTATAATTCTATCCCCAAAATGAGGGCTTATTACCTCGATATGAAACTTTTGCCTCAAGGCTCTCGCGAGCTGAGAAGATTTTGGTTCTTCTCCATGATGAACCAGAACAAGCTTTGCGCATGAAAGTGATTTTTGCAGGATTCGTTCGTTGTCCGCGAGATCAGTATGGACTTTTAATTCGGACAACACGACTTTTGCATTGATAGACAACTGGCCCTCGGCGAGTCGTCTCCCCACCGTCCCAGGCGCAAGATAACCAGAGAGAATCACCATATCGTCCGGGTTATCTTTTATTCTATCAAGGATATCGACAGACTTTCCATTTGAGAGCATTGCATCTGGGGTGACAAAAATTGAACCCTTCCGGAGGTAATACTCCATTTCGTTGTTCGCCATAACCATGAGTTTATCTGAAGCAAGTAGTGCAGATATTCGCTCTTCAGCGCCATCCCTCAAAAACTCCTTATAATTCAGTAGTTTTTCTGCATTGTCAAAAATGGATTTTG
>JAAYWE010000004.1 GCA_012516755.1 Treponema sp. | reverse complement strand
TTGATGAGGTGAGTGCGCCGCTTGATACGAGCGAGATCAAGAAACTCACAGGAAATTCTAGTTTTTCTATCGAGGAAAAAGGCCGCCAGGCGTTTGAGATTGCGCAGCGCTGGGCACTTGCAGCGTTTACAAACCGGCTGCCGAGCTTCTCACCGGCAAACGATTCGGCTTTCACCGAGCGCCTGATTATCGTGCCGTTCGATTCCGTGTTCTATTTTAATGATGAGCAGAAACGCCACTATATCGACATGGGCGTTCCTGCCGAGTGGCTTATACAGGCGCGAGACCGTGCGGCAATTATGGATGGCTTCGATACCGACCGTGCGCAGATTTTACGGATGCTTATACAAACCTACATGAAGGTACGGGCGGCAGGCGGCAGGCCTTTTGAAGGCAAGCGATGCTACCAACTGAAACAAAATTACATTGATGCAAACGACCTGATCGCCGACTTCTTTCGAGAGCATTTTGTACGGGCTGACGGCGAGCGCATGCCGTATATGCGGATCCTTGAACTGTACCGCGATTATACCGGCGACAAGAACATTGCGACGCGAACCTGCATACAAAAGTTGATAGCGCGGTTCCCTTGGATGCAAAAAACTGTTGCGAACAGTGTGCGATATCTAGTGAACATCCGTGAGCGTGATGGCAACGATAACGAGCCGGATACAAGCAGCGAAGCAGAAAACAGCAGCGAATCGCAAGAAATGTTATTCAATGTGGAAAGCGCAAACATGGAAGATACCGGTTTCAGTACGCAAGTACGGAAGAACGGTACTTTGAGATCGACATTAGAAAAATGCCATTTTTCCTATATCAATATCAAAACCCCTGTTTTCCGTACTACCGTACTAGAAAATGATCCGAGTGTGCTTTCTGATAGTGATCTTCTTTTAGCAAGTAAAACGGCAAGTGAGCTTTTGAAGGCTGCAAACGAGGTTGGCAAAGTACCGATTGGAAAGTGGCGCAATGCATGTGCAGCGAAGGGCATGGATCCGCAAAAAATCGCGGCGGCGGAAAACTACATGCAGCAGGTTGGCCTTTTGGATGGTGGGTATCTTGAAAATATCAAACAGGCTAACGAGGGCGATCAAGGTATAGATCCGCCAAAAATACGACTTGGCAGGCCTGCCGCGGGCTGGCCGGCAATTTTTAAAAACAATGAAGGGGACAGCGAGCTTGGGTTATCCTGAGCGCAAAAACAAAGAAATGCACGCAAAACGGCGTCAAATCGCGCAAATTGAAAACGAGAAAACGCCGAGGAGGGTTGAAAAACATGGACAAAACAGAAATCTCTTTTGAAAAAAAACCTGCAATTGTGCGGAGGCTTTCGAGCCTTGCAGGGATTAGGCGGGAACTTGCTCGAGTTTATGAAGAAGCGAAAGGGGCTGGGGCTGACAGTGAGCGCGTGCAGTATTATCGGGCTCTCACGTTCATACTGACTAGTTGTGCCGAAGTGTTACGGAACGAGAAAATTGAAAAACTGGAAGACCGTCTCCAGGCACTAGAGGCTGCCAAGGAAGAGGCCGAGGAGGGGACGAATGACTGAAATGGAGCGGCGATTGAAGAAAATCGAAACAGCAGGCCTTAATGCTAGCGCCGCGGCGGCGCTGTACCAAAAATTTAGAAACGCAAAAGACCCAAAGCGGCGGGAAAGATTGTATAATGCGTATTTAGCCGCCGATCCGGCGAGAAAGTGTGAAAAGTCTGCCGAGATCATCGAAAAGAGAGTGCGGATGTGGCAAAGCAGAGACAGGAGTGTCGATGAAAAGTTAATCGCAAATTCAGATTGGCGGATCATTGGGGATGGCAAAGAGGGGAAGTGATTCGACCGCCTACTATTGGCGCCATTTCAAAAAAACGGCCTATAGACGGCTTTCGCTTGGCAGGGGGTGTTTTTTTATACGGCCTAGCCTTACAAAACCGCGCCATGGCCTTCTATCAGCAACAGCGGGCAATGGAGAGCACAAGGCAGTAGCTACACTCTGCTTGACATCAGCTTCTGAGGGTGGTGTAACTATGCTGGTACCCCCGAGGGAATTACCATGACCCTGCTGGGAGAATAAGATGACCCCCGACATAAATGGTCAAAAAGGAGCATTCCTCATGGATGCCAAAAAAGAACAGGAAAGAGCAGAACTGCATCGCACCATCTGGAACATCGCAAACCAGCTCCGTGGTAGTGTGGACGGCTGGGATTTCAAGCAATATGTGCTAGGGATGCTGTTTTACCGCTACATATCCGAAAATCTGACTAGTTACATCAACCGGGGAGAGCGCGAAGCAGGAAATCCTGACTTCGACTATGCAAAACTTACCGATGAGGAAGCAGAGCCCGCTCGGATGGACTTGGTTCAAACCAAAGGCTTCTTTATTCTTCCAAGCCAGCTCTTTGAGAATGTCCGCCAGCGCGCTGCATCCGATGAAAACCTGAACGAAACCCTGGAAAATATTTTCCGAAGCATTGAGGCTTCCACCATTGGCGGTCCAAGCGAGGCTAACTTTAAAGGTTTGTTCGACGATATCGATGTTAACAGCAACAAACTCGGCCCCACTGTTGCCAAGCGCAACGAAAGACTGGTCAAACTTCTGGATGAAATTGGGAACATGAAGCTTGGTGACTACCAGGATAACACCATCGATGCCTTTGGTGATGCCTACGAATTCCTGATGAGCATGTATGCCTCAAATGCGGGCAAATCTGGTGGAGAATTCTTTACGCCCCAGGAAGTTTCGGAGCTGTTGACGCAGATTGCATTGGCAGGCAAGACCGAAGTCAACAAGGTATACGACCCAGCTTGCGGTTCAGGCTCTTTGTTGCTCAAGGCAGCAAAGATTCTGGGCAAGGAGAATGTGCGGCAAGGCTTCTTTGGGCAAGAAATCAATCTGACCACCTACAACCTCTGCCGTATCAACATGTTTCTGCATGACATCGACTATGACAAGTTTGATATTGCCCATGGCGATACGCTGACCGATCCCAAACATTGGGATGACGAGCCCTTTGAGGCAATCGTGTCCAATCCGCCGTATTCCATCCGGTGGGAAGGCGACGCCAATCCTCTGCTTATCAATGACCCAAGATTTTCTCCTGCTGGAGTGCTGGCCCCCAAGTCCAAAGCAGATTTGGCGTTTATCATGCACTCGCTAGCATGGCTCGCAACCACCGGCACTGCCGCCATCGTCTGTTTTCCGGGTGTTCTGTACCGAGGCGGGGCGGAGCAGAAAATCCGCAAATATCTGATCGATAACAATTATGTGGATTGCATCATCCAATTGCCGGACAATCTCTTTTTCGGCACCAGCATCGCTACCTGCATCATGGTGCTCAAGAAGTCCAAAACCGATAACAGTACGCTGTTCATCGATGCATCAAAGGAGTGCGTCAAGATTACCAATAACAACAAGCTGACGCAGGAAAATATCGAGACAATACTTTCAGCGTATACTGCCCGGGGGAATAAGGATCACTTTGCGAGGCTTGTTCCCAATGCCGAGATTGCGGCCCAGGATTACAATCTTTCGGTTTCCACTTATATCGATCAGAAAGATACACGGGAAGTGATCGATATCAAGAAGCTTAATAAGGAGATTGAGAAGATTGTCGCGCGGGAGCAGGAACTCCGCGACGAGATTGCCAAGATTATTGCTGAAATAGAGGGTCAGGCATGAGCAAGCTGGATGAGCTGATTGCCGAACTTTGCCCTGAGGGGGTGGAGTATAAATGTCTAGGAAAAGTTTGTAATGTTTTAAGAGGTAAACGACTAACAAAGAAAGAATTATCAGAACAGTATCAATATCCTGTATTTCACGGTGGGCTAATCCCTCTTGGGAAATATAAAGATTATAATCGAAAGGCAAATCAAACAATGGTAATAAACACTGGAAGT
>JAAYWE010000341.1 GCA_012516755.1 Treponema sp. | reverse complement strand
TCATAACAGCACTTCTCAATGAACGCTACAAGGGATACCAAGAAAAGGAAAATCGTCTCGCAAGCCGTCTTGCTCACGCAGAGAAGCTTTTAATTCCACGGGGTTTTGATTACAAAGCAGTCAAAGGGCTATCTCAAGAAGCCTCGGAGAAGCTAAGCGCAAGCCAGCCCCTCACGCTCGGTCAAGCTTCGAGAATTCCGGGAGTCCGGAAATCGGATGTTGCGCTTCTGTATATAGCACTCAGCAAGCGTCCCCGCTAGTTAATCTGATATTGCGCTTCTATGTATAGCTATTGCCTCGAGATGGCCTTTGATTGAAATATCCTATTGCCGACAAAGATGATTTATGATCCAGATTGCCCTGCCTTGATTATTTGGACTCGAAACCGCAGGTATCTGCAAGCTGCTTTTTTGCATCTTCCAGGGCTTTTCCATAGTTATTACGCATTGATTCGATATTCTTCCGATAGAATTCCGCAAACTCGGGGTCGGACATCGGATCTATTCTTACATTTTGGCCTAATGCTGCGGCTAGTTGTCGCTCTCTCTCTCTAAGCTTGGGCGCCCACTGATTCCGAATTGCTTGTTCGACTCGCTTCATTTCCTCTTGATATTGACTCAAAAAACGAAGTATTTGCTGATAAAGGGAGCGTGCTTGCTGCTGCGCAAGCTTTACTTCTCGTTCTGATGAAAAGCGTGGAGAAAGACCGCATAGCAAGACTATAGCCTTACCTATGGATTCCATTTTCTCGGTCTCGACTACCGAGTTGGTTGGCAGCTGGATAAAGTTAATGAGCACTTCGAAGGCTGCGGTCAAAAAAGTCTGGCGCTGAACAGGTTCCAATTTGTTCAATATTGCCTTGAAATCGACTGAAGTTTGATCTTCCAAATACTGGCTTGCCGCTTTTCGACCCTCGATCCTCGCATCGGCTAATTTTTGGGCACTTTCGTCGAGCTGCAGGTCTTTTGTCCTCTCGAGTGCGAGCTCTAAGGCACTTTTTATGACAGCCATTCCAATTCCTCCTCGATTATTGAGAATAATATAAATCAGGGTGCGGAGGGTTTGCTCTTGATTGTATCAAAAAAGCTGGCAATTTTATCGAAAATACCAATAACAATTATAATGGCAACTATCCACTCCGCTATCCGGAATACCATATGGGAAGAAGCTTGAAGGATCATCTTTATGATTTCAAGCGTATAAAGCACCATTATAGATGCAATGGTCACCTTGCCCATAAATGTGGATTTTGGCTCGATGCGTTTTGCGATTATCATGAGCACCGCCATAAACAGCGCCTGAATTCCAAAGCGCGTTATAATGAGCCAGAAGAGCCATCCCGGAATAAGTAAATAATACTGAAAAATAATACTCAGGACAATAAGCAACGCATAATCGCTAACCGAGTCCAGTATTTTGCCTATTTTTGTAACCTGATTGGTTTTTCTGGATATAAGCCCATCGAAAAAGTCTGTAAGAAAAATAAGAGCAATCAATATAAGGACCGGTATTCGTATACTATATTCTTTTGCAGCTATTACCAGCACCAAAAGAGTAGGCATGGAACTTACTCTGCTAAGCGTAATTATATTGGCAAGATTTATTCGATCGAGTTTTTGACCTGTGGATTCGATATAGAAGTCGTCTCGAAAAAGAAGCAACATTATGAGAATAAGAATATGAAATCCAGTGCTAATCGGCAGGAAGATAGTCCAATATTGCGATTCGAATCCCACAATTAAAGAAAAGGTCAGGAAGATTATGCATTGAACGATGAAAAATATCGACAATGTGAGCAGGATGTTTCGAGGAAGGTCAGCAATTCTATCTTTTTCTTCCATGAATATTTTTATCCTATAGGATAGCCACATTTATTTTGCTTGATATGCAAAGGCGTACAATGGCCGAAATTTACTTATTATACTATAGCCTCGATTATAATCTTGACAAGCTTGATGACTAATCCGTATGCTTCCTTTGATGACCATAGCCGATAAGATAACGCTTAGCCGAATGATTATGGCGCCTTTTTTTTTCTTTTTTGTTAGAGCCGAATTTATCCCGCGTCAGCCCGCTATTATCATAATATGGATACTATTTGCCTGGATGGAAATCAGCGATCTCATCGATGGAAAGGTAGCCAGAAGAAGCAATCAGGTAGGATCTTTTGGCAAGCTATTCGATCCTTTTGCGGATGTAATCTCTCGTGTTACATATTTTTTGGCTTTTGCTAGCATAGGCATAATGCCTCTTTGGGTGCTTCTGATAGTGATGTATCGCGAATTCGGCATTCTCTTTCTGCGAGCACTGCTTGCGCTTAAAGGGACCGCCATGGGAGCCCGTCCTGGTGGCAAGTTGAAAGCGGGTACCTATATGGTGGCTGGCTTGCTTTCGTTGTGCTTGTATACTGTTCAGACCTATGCTTCTAGCATGAATAGTGCGATTATTGACGGCTTTTCGAATCATTCTGACAAAATGACAGAGATTGCGAGTGTTTTACATTCTTTGACCTCTATATCCTATGTTGTTGTGGCACTTGCCACTATTTTGTCTTTTATAGACTATATGATCCAGTTCAAGAAGATTTATGGGCAAACGAACGAAAAAGTATAGAGTTTTTTTTGAATAATTGCCAAGGAACCTCTTGACCAACTCTAGCTTGTTCGGTTATGT
>JAAYWE010000340.1 GCA_012516755.1 Treponema sp. | reverse complement strand
TAGGACCTATATCGATGGCATTTTTCCCTCCGATAGATGCATCGATCATTGCAAGCAAGGTGGTCGGAACAAGCGCGATATCAATTCCTCGCATCCATATATGAGCCGCAAGCCCAACCAGATCACTTAGAGAACCACCCCCAATGGCCACAAGCACTGTATCTGGATTAGCATCCAAATCTATCATTTGGCGACACACAGTCTCCAAAACCGAAAAATTTTTGCAGGCTTCGCCATCGGGGACTTTGATCCAGCAGAGCCCTTCTTTTGCATCTAGACTTGAACTAGACAGCATTTCTAATGCCTGTCCATAAAGAGCCTCGCTTGTAACAAAGATGGCTTTTTCTATAGGAATTAGCGAGAGCAACTCAGAGGTCTTTCCAAATCGTATTATGCTTTGATTTCTTTGCATTAGGTTTTTCCTAATCTACGGCTTCAGAGAAGGCATCGGTCAATGTGCCAACAGAATTCGACGCTTTTGTCCTATCATGTGAAGATGAAATACACTCTTCGGAAGCATACTCATCAGACGACTCATCAGACGCAACATTCGATTCATCCAAGAAGTGCTTGAGCCCTCGAAGCTTTTTCATGAGAGACTCAAACATTACAGTGGTGAGTTGCTGATCTTTATCGCTTAGCGCGGATTTAGGATCTATATGGACCTCAATTTCCAGCCCATCTACTCCTGCCGCTACCGCCGCCAGACTCATCGGCTCAATAAGGGATAGAATGCCCGTTCCATGGGAGGGATCGACGAAGATTGGCAAATGACTTTCTCGGTGAACAGCCGGAATCATAGATAAATCGAGTGTATTTCGCGTATAAGCCTCAAAAGTCCGAATTCCCCGCTCACATAGAATCACATTGGGATTGCCTTCTGCGAGTATGTATTCAGCGCAATTGAGCCATTCTTCCAAAGTGGAATACATGCCACGCTTAAGCAGGATTGGTTTTCCAGACTTGCCTACCTCCCGAAGAAGCGAAAAATTCTGCATATTTCGTGCACCAATTTGTAGTACATCAGCATACTCTCCAACCCAAGAGACATCGCGCGTGTCGACAACCTCAGTGACTATAGGTAGTCCCGTCTCACGGCGTGCTTTATCGAGGATCTTAAGGCCTTTTAATCCAAGACCCTGGAAGGCATATGGAGAAGTTCGAGGCTTGAAAGCTCCTCCGCGCAGCATCTTTGCTCCAGCATTTTTTACCGCAATAGCGGTTTCAATGGTCTGCTTCTCTGTTTCCACCGAGCATGGTCCAGCAATGACAACAAGGTCATCACCGACTTTTACGCCGCTTATATCGATGACCGTAGTCTTCTGCCCAGGATTGCGGGCTGCTAGTTTTATATTCTTGAACACGGCGATCTCCTTATATTCAATCCCTATCTATCGAAAAACCTCTGAGGGGTTTCGGCAATCATAGCTATGCATAGAAACAGGGTCAAGGTTTGCTAATCTTCATTTTAATGCAAAATATGAATAAAATTGAGCCATGTATTTCAATGAACTCGTTTCGACCTATGACAGTCAGCGGCGTGAGCGCAATATCTATCATGATCTAATGCGCGACCGCGTACGAGAAATTCTATTGGTAGGGAGCCTCTATGATTCTTTTGTTGTTGAATCTGATGGAGTGCTTACAGAGCAAATATATGGAGAATACTTCAAACTCAATCTGAATGCGGTTCCAAGAATCACCTGTGCTTATACCGAAGAATCCGCTATGGATCTTTTTAGAGATGGCCGGTTCGATTTGGTAGTCGTAATGGCAAGCACGGAATTTGATATGCCACTAAGACTTGCAGTCTCAATGAAGAGTACTTGGCCAGATATTCCCATTCTTCTCATGGTAACGGACAATTCTAGTTTAGCAATGCTGGATATGAGCCGCCCCGAACTTGCAGTCTTCAATAGAATCTTTGTCTGGAATGGTTATTCCAAGCTCTTTGTGGGAATGATCAAATATATCGAAGATTGGCGAAATGCCAGGGCTGACACTCACGCTGGACAAGTACGAGTAATTCTCCTTATAGAAGATTCGGTCAGATATTACTCTCGCTATTTACCTGTCTTATATAGAGTTGTACTTAAACAGACTCAAGCCCTTATCGAAGGAGAGCGGATTGCGGAGACTAATAAACTGATGAGTATAAGAGCCAGACCGAAGGTGCTTCTTGCTAATACCTATGAAGACGCGCTTGAGGTATTTGAAAGCTATAAGCCTTATCTTCTTACGGTGATCACCGATATTCGCTTCCGAAGAAACGGCGAATTCGATGATAATGCAGGTTTCGATTTTCTTAAATTTGTGAAGCAGGAGTTGCCGGACCTGCCAATGCTTGTGCAATCTAGCGAAACAAATGTGCGCGAAAAAGCTTATGCTTTTGGTGCCAGTTTTATCGACAAGAATTCGGAATCCTTGGAGATGGAACTTGCCGCTTTCTTTGAGGCAAATCTAGGCTTTGGGAATTTCGTCTTTCGCATGCCC
>JAAYWE010000339.1 GCA_012516755.1 Treponema sp. | reverse complement strand
ACGGTAACAGGAACCGAAGGAGCAATAAATTGCGGTTGTGGCCTTAGCGAGCTCCCTCTATTACGCGAAAAGCATGGAGAGACAAGAATCCAAGGCCAGACAGATTTCTTTTCGCGATTCAGCGATGCCTTTTTATATGAAGCAAATGCATTTGTAGCTTCTATTTCATCAGGAGTATCAGTCGGTGCCACACTTGAGGATGCACGAGAGGCAACTCGCCTGGCCATTGCGATGCGAGAATCATTGGAAAAGGGAACATCCATAAAGCTCGATTGAATAAAAAGGGGAAACAACATGAGGTCCAATAAGAGAATTAGGATCGGTGTCATCGGAGTTGGCAAAATGGGAGAACAGCATATCAAGAATATTTCCTATCTCTGCCCCGGAGCTATTCTTGTCGCTCTCCATGATGCCAATCAAGATCGGGCCAAGGAGATTGCAGCCCTCTATGGATTTCCTCAAGTCTTTGATGATCCAGATGAACTAATTGCATCGCCAATAGTGGATGCCGTTCTTATTACTGCACCCGACAAGGTCCATGCAGATCTCATACTCGCTTGTTTGCGAGAAAAGAAGCCTGTTCTTTGCGAAAAGCCTCTGGCTTCCAATCTGAAAGATGCAAAATTGGTCCTAGATACCGAAGCGGAATTAAATCAGCTCCTTGTCTCCCTTGGCTTCCAGCGACGCTTTGATCCTGCTCACTTAGCAGTTAAAGAAGCTGCATTGCAGGGTGTTATTGGGAGACCTATATTATGGAAAGGAATTCATAGGAATTCACACGCTCCGTATGCTACAAATCCTTTCTTTCTTCTCACGAATACTGCAGGTCATGATATCGATTCGGCGAGATGGCTATTGGGCAGCGAAGTCAAAGAAGTCTATGCCAGAGCTCTGCGCTCCCGCGATGATTTTCCGCCCGATTCGCGTGACCTTTTCCTTCTTGAAATGATTATGAATGATGAGCGCCTGGCTTCTGCAGAGATCTATATGTCTGCTGATTATGGCTATGAAGTTTCTGCTGAGCTTGTAGGGCAGAATGGCGTGCTCACCACCGCACGGCCAGATATTCTTATAGTTCGCGCACAATCCAAGCGATACGCGCCGATTGCACAAGACTGGACTTCTCCGTTCCAGGAAGCTTACGCTGCCGAACTAAATGCATGGATTGAATCTCTTGCAGGTGGTCGTATCTTTCCTGGTGCGAACACCTGGGATGGATATGTAGCAATTGCGGTTGCGGAAGCTGCCAATGAATCCCTTATCAAAGGAACTTCTTATCCTGTCGAGCTTCCCAGGAAGCCTGGGCTCTATCGACTAGATTCTATCGACTAGATGGAGTAAAAGCATGAAAAAATTGCATTATGGAATGGTGGGCGGCGGAAAAGGCGCATTCATTGGAAATATACATAGACAAGCTATTGCATTGGACAATCTTGCAAGACTTACAGCGGGGAGTTTTTCGCATGATTTTAGCAATACGCTTGAAATAGGAATGGACTTAGAAATTCCCAGCGATCGACTATACCCCACATATCTGGAGATGGCTCAAAAAGAAGCCGCGCGTAAGGATCGTATAGACTTTGTTTCAATAGTCACACCAAATTACCTTCACTATCCTATTGCAAAAGCATTCCTCAATGCTGGAATTAATGTGGTTTGTGATAAGCCTTTGGCATTAAGAGAATCCGAAGCAAGAGAGCTTGATGAATTAACAATAAAAAACGGGTTGCTTTTTGCAGTTACCTATGCATATACAGGCTATCCTTTGGTAAAACAAGCTAGGGAAATGGTCAAACGAGGCGACCTTGGAGATATCAGATTTATAAATGCCGAATATCCCCAAGATTGGCTGCTAAAGCAATTCGAATCCGATGGACATAAGCTTAAATCATGGCGAGCCAATCCTTCCGTAGCTGGAATATCCAATTGTGTTGGAGACATTGGCACACATATAGAATACCTTGTTAGCTATATAACAGGCCTAAAAATCAAATCTCTCTGTGCGCGACTTGACACCTTTATGGAAGGTCATGAACTGGATGACAATGCAACTATCATGCTTGAGTTTGAGGGAGGCGCTAAGGGCGTATATTGGACTAGCCAAACTGCTATTGGCTATGATAATGGATTGAAAATAAGAATTTTTGGTTCAAAAGGATCATTAAGGTGGTCACAAGAGAATCCAAATTATCTTGTTGTTTCTAAACTAAATAGCCCCACAGAAATTATCTCTCGAGGTCGAGATGATCTTTACCCAAAAGCGCAAGATTATTCGCGAATTCCAGCTGGCCATCCTGAGGGTTATATTGAAGCCTTTGCGAATATTTATAGAGCATTCACTAATGCTCTGTTGAAAAAAAGCCTTGGAGATATTGTTACCGAGGAGGAACTTGATTTTCCAAATGCAAGAGACGGAGCCAATGGAGTACGTTTTGTGGAAAAATGTGTCGAGAGTTCCAAAAAGGGAGCAATTTGGGTTGAGTTCTGACCGAAGGGAGAAAAATGGAAAATGATTATGATCAATACCAATAGATTTGCGCTGAACCGCATTGCTGCGCCGGCGCTAGGGCTTTCGGAGTTCTTTGATTTGGCGGCAAGTCTTGGCATGGAAGCCGTCGAATTGAGGAATGATATTCGAGGCGGTTTTGTTACAGATGGCTTAGAAGGGCCGAAAGTTCTGCGAATGGCCAAGACGGCTGGTACCAATGGCGTTAAGATCATAACGATCAATGCGCTTCAGCAATTCAATCTGCCAAGTGCAAGAATGAAGGCGCTCGGCGAGCTCGAATCTCTGCTGACGCTCTGTCGGGAATTGGAATGCCCGGCACTTGTGCTTTGCCCAAACAATCGTCCGGATGACCAAAAGACAGCGAAACAAAAATATCACGATACGATCGAGGCGTTGAATACTTATGCGCCACTATTTTCTACGGCCGGAATACTTGGGTATATCGAGCCGCTAGGTTTCGAGATCTCTTCACTATCTTCGGCAGAAGTGGCGCTCAAAGCTATCGGCGAAAGTGGCGCTTCGTGCTATCGTGTTCTCATCGATACATTCCATAGCTACCTAGGCCCCGACAAGCCGGAATTCTTTGATGATCCTTCAGTCATAGAGAAAATCGGCCTAGTGCATGTGTCAGGGGTAGAGGCCAATATAGATAAATCGGCATTTACGGATGCGCATCGTGTGCTTCCAGGCCTCAAGGATATTATGAAAAGCGCAGAACTGGTCCATAAACTGGAGCTGGCTGGCTATAAAGGCTTTTATTCCTTTGAACCTTTCTCACCTGAAATCCAATCGTTAGAGAAAAATGAGCTTGCCGGCATCGTGCGCAACAGCATTCAATATATACAGGAGGTTTGCTTATGACAGACAAAATCACCGTCGGCGTCATCGGCGCTGGACGAATTGGGAAAATCCATGTTTCGAACATCGTATATTACATGCCAGAAGCCCGAGTAAAAACTATCGCCGATGCGAATCTTACGCCGGAAATCGAAGCATGGGCAAAAAATCTTGGCATACCGCATGTCACCAACAATGCCGAAGACATCTTCGGCGATCCGGAAATATCGGTAGTTCTAATTTGCTCTTCTACAGACACTCATGCCGATTACATAATCAAGGCAGCTCGGTCAGGCAAGAACATCTTTTGCGAAAAACCGGTAGATCTGAGTGTCGAGAAGGTCAAGAAGGCACTTGCCGTGGTCAAGGAAGCCGGTGTGCGCCTTCAAATAGGCTTCAATCGTCGATTCGACCACAATTTTGCGCACGTCCGCAAGCTTATAGATGATGGAGCAATTGGCCAGGTTCAGCTTGTAAAGATTACATCCCGCGACCCTGCCCCTCCGCCCATCTCCTATGTCAAAGTCTCGGGCGGCCTTTTCCTAGATATGACGATCCACGATTTCGATATGGCGCGCTTCCAGGCGAAAAGCGAAGTCGAAGAAGTTTATGCTCAGGGAGCGGTGCTTATCGATCCGGAAATCGGCAAGGCTGGTGATGTGGATACCGCCATCATTATGCTTAAATTCGCAAATGGAGCGCTGGGTGTAATCGATAACTCGCGCAAAGCGGTATACGGATACGACCAACGTGTCGAGGTATTCGGATCTGCCGGAGCCGCTGCGGCAGAAAACGATACGCCTTCCCAAGTTCGCCTTAGCGATACGTCTGGCGTACATGCTGACAAACCGCTCTATTTCTTCCTAGAGCGTTACAAAGATGCTTATATTGAAGAGATGAAGGCATTTTTCAAAGCGATCAAAGAAGGCACCGAAACACCAGTTACGGGACAAGACGGTCTTATGGACCTTGCTATAGGGCTTGCGGCTACGAAATCTTTAGCCGAGCACAGGCCTGTCAAAATATTCGAAGTATTGTGAGGAAACGATGGTATTGCGTCATTCAGATGATTATGTGGAAGGGTATGAGCTTCTCGTACTTAGAAAGAGCGAGAAGGCCGATATGCTAATGGATTTCGCTTCTTTGAGCTTGAAGAAGGGTGAATCCTGGCACTCGAGTTCTAAGGACGAGCGCGCTTTTCTTTTGGCTGAAGGCAGCGCCGAGATAATAGTTGGGAAAAAGGTCGACTGGATTGGTCCTGGTATTGAAGGATTTGCCAAGAACGATTCGGTAACTATCGATTTGCTCCCCGGAGGTGAAACTAAGATACGAGCCTCTCGCACAAGTCTATTGGATGAAAATCCTACTGTGCTGCACCTTCCTAAAGAGACCAAAGTTGTAATAAAGGCGCTTTCAGAGAGAGCCCTATTCTATGTCAGCTCCACCGATAACAACATGGATTTTTCTCCGCGATTATATCTT
This sequence comes from Treponema sp., assembly GCA_012516755.1. GTDB lineage: Bacteria > Spirochaetota > Spirochaetia > Treponematales > Rectinemataceae > Rectinema. The sequence goes on along the minus strand of JAAYWE010000339.1, from coordinate 535 downwards.
CCTTACGAATGTCGGGTCGAATACCGCAACGAGGGCACAATGCAAGGAACCGCGACACGAATTGTCCGCACGGTCTTCGATAAGCAAACCGCACCATGGTCTAACCTTGTGCTTGGAGAAGATGTCAATCTTCCCGGCCGCTGGTCGAGCTATCCTCCACACCATCATCCTCAGCCGGAAATCTATCATTACAGATTCTTTCCGGCGCAGGGCTATGGTATGACGGCTCTGGGGACAGAGGCATATCAGCTACACAACAGAGACACTCTCCTTATCACCGGCAATAAGGACCATCCCCAGGTGGCGGCTCCTGGCTATGCCATGTGGTATCTATGGGTTATTCGTCATCTCGATGGAAACCCCTATATCAGCCCCGAATTTACGCCTGAACACATGTGGGTAGACCAGCCAGGCGCACAGATATGGGAAATGAAGAAGCCTTCTCATTGATCTGAGCGGCCAGGCAAAATAATCTGACGCTCTTTTGAGATGCCGATAAGAATGCCCCAAGGAGCACATTGAAAAGAGGTTATTT
>JAAYWE010000338.1 GCA_012516755.1 Treponema sp. | reverse complement strand
TGCCTGGGCTGAATTCAGAGTAATATGGCACGGTCACAAACATATCCTTGAGCTTTTCTATGCTTTCTGCGCGATAGGACGGCTCAATGCCAAAATTTTTGTATCCCTCCAGCCAGCTTTTGCAGTAAGAAATCGAGAACTCTTTTGTTGGTTCGGTCGCATAGATCGGAACCTGTATGCCCTTTTCAACCAGAAGCGGTAGCATTGCGGTATGATCCTGGTGTGCATGCGTAACCAGAATAAAATCCAAATTCGGAATGTCCGCCGAAGGCAATTCGCCGATTACTCCTTCTCTGACCGTTTTTTTACCCCATAATCGGTTCTTTCTACTTAGGATTTACCGACTGGGATCTTCTCAGAACACCAAAGTTCATTGGTTTAAGTAATTTTATCGAAGCGTTGTCTGATCCTGGACTTATTAGGATTGTTGTGAACACTGTGCTTTTCTCGGTCATATACGTTATTGGAGTTATGGTAATTGGCCTTTTTCTCGCGTTAATGGTAAACCAGAAACTCCCAGGAACAAACTTTTTTAGGGCAGCTTACTATTTACCAGTCATAACCTCAGCAGTAGCTATAGGTATCATTTGGTCATGGATCTTAAGCCCACAAGTCGGAATTCTCAATATTCTTGTCAAGAGTGTGGGGCTGAAGCCTCCTAATTGGCTGGGAGATACTCACTGGGCTTTACTCACCGTATCAGTAATTCAAGTTTGGAAAATGGCAGGATATTATATGGTACTTTTCCTTGCTGGCCTGCAATCTATCCCAGATTCCGTGAAGGAAGCAGCAGTGGTTGATGGGGCAAACTCACTGCAATTATTTTTTCATGTCACCTTGCCAATGCTCTCGCCAACTACGTTCTTCGTTTTAACGGTAGCTATGATCGATTCATTCAAGAACTTCGAACTCATCTACACAATGACGCGCGGTGGGCCACAAAGTTCAACAACCACGCTCGTCTACGATGTATATGTATATGGATTCGTTCACTACAGAATGGGATACGCTTCAGCAGTCGCTTATGTTTTGATGGTGCTTGTAGGAGCTATTACCATTGCAAATTTCTATATTAAGAAGCGCTGGGTTACAAATTCCTACTATTGAGAGAAATATATGAAATATGTTTCGCATATAATCCTTTACATACTTCTCATCTTTTTTGCCCTTCTAACTGCGTTCCCGTTCTTTTGGATGATAGTAAACTCTTTCAGCAGCGAAGCTGGCATTTTTCGCGTGCCTCCGCAGTTAATACCAGATCTTATCGGTACAAATCAATTATGGAGCAACTATGCTGTAATTTTCCAACAGTTCCATTTCGGTCGTTATTTTCTGAATAGCCTTTTTATCTCCGGGGCTTCTGCGATCGGTCAGGTTATCGTATGTTCGCTCGCGGGATATGTCTTTGCGCTGATGAATTTCAGAGGCAAAAGACTTATATTCTCTGCGCTTGTTTTTACCCTTATGGTACCTGCCCAGGTCACGATAATCCCAGAATATTTTTTGATGATGAAACTGAATTGGCTTGATAGTTACTTGCCGCTTATTATCCCTTCTTTTCTTGTAGGTTCGTTCGGAACCTTTATGTTTAAGGAATTCTATGAGACTTTCCCATCTTCTATCTCTGACGCAGGAATCATCGACGGCGCTGGCGCTTTTAGGATGTTCACAAGGATTTATCTTCCACAGAGTGGACCTCAAGCTGCTACTCTGTTCATTATCGCATTCATGAATAGTTGGAACGATCTGCTGCGTCCCATCCTTTATATATCTGACGATTCGATGCAGACCGTCACGATGGCTCTTACGCAGTTCCAGTCACAATATACCGCAAGATGGAATCTACTTCTGGCAGGGGGCGTTATATCGGTAATGCCACTTCTCCTAATATTCGTATTCTTGCAGCGATACATAATTGAAAATTCAATAAATTCGGGGATAAAAGGATGAGCGAATCCAGCCAGAAGGCTACTGTTAGTGTATCGGAAAGACGCTATAAGAATGGAGATCTTGCACGCTATGAAATCGTCAATTTCGAATCATGGGAGCATCTTTATCGGGTTTTCGGAAGGACTGATGCTGATATAGTAAAAGAAATAACGAGGCTATTTCAAGCGAATATACTTCCTGGGAAGACAACGATAGGTCCAGTGATATTGTTTGCAGTTCCGGAGGGAACTATTGATCCATTTCAAACTGAAACCGAGATCGGTTTCATAGTAAATCAAGAGAGGCGCATAAAATATTGGCTTACCAAAGCACTTGCTCGAGGTGAGTTTAGGATAGAAAAAGGGAATTACATTTTTGATAACTCGAAGTATGAGTCTTTTTGGGAATCTCTTACTCATGCAGGAATGACTGGAATAGCTAAGATTAATAGGGGTTGTCCAGTCTTATTACCGCTTTATAGAGATTTAGGAACCCTTATTGACCATAGCAAAAATAGTATCGTGTTCAATTCGCATTTCTTCCAGATGGAGACAACAGACTGCGATACTCCTTGGGATATAATGGGTGAGCCATTTGGGCTTCTCATCTTGGATGGAAAGATTTTATTGCCACCTCTTTTCGAGCGAGAAGCGTTTTTTATTGGGAAGACTGGAAATAGCTGGATTGGCCGACCTTCGTTAAGAGATGTGGAAGTGTATATCGGATCTACCGGATATATTGATGGTTACAATTGCAGATTTTTTTCACGGCCTGCTATTGATAGAACATCCAAGAGTGAAGGAACCGATTTGATAATAGTAGGAAAACACGTTGTAGGCTTGCATGATGGAGGTTGTACGGAGATACCCGAAGGTGGATTCATTATTCAAACTTATAAGAGATGTTATCCAGATTCCTTTGATGTGGATTATTTGGGGTTCAATAATGTGGCTTTTGCAGTACAGGTCGGACCAGCGCTTGTAAGAGAAGGAAAGGCAGCAGTTGGATTTGGGCCTTCTCCCTTCTGGAATGGTTTAGGACCAACTTTTCCACCTTCTGTCTATCCACTAGATTGGGAAAGGGGGCGAGCAGCCCGTTTAGGTCTCGGATCAAAAGATGGTAGACTCCTACTAATCTGGATCGAAGGTTCAAATAAGCTCTCATATAGGAAAGGTGTTGATAGCTGTGGAGCTTCGCTAGCGGAGTTCGCGCAAATCTGCATAGAAAGCGGAGTCAAGGAGTTTGTGAGCCTCGATGGTGGTGGATCCGCACAGATATGCATCGATGGAGGAAGATTGCTCAGGCTTTCGGATCGTTATCCCCATTCTGGCAAAGATGCTGAAAGGCCCCTACCGTTTGGACTAGCCTTCGATTTGGTTTAATTGGGAAGCAAAGCTCGGCAATCTCGGTTTGAACCGTACCAGATTCGCTTGGCACAGAAAATCTGGAGGAAATATAATCATCAACATAGCACATAGGTCTTCTGGATTTTATTGGCAAGGGAGATATGGGAACGAGCAGTCTCGCTGCAAATGCTTCAATCGGAGCAGACTGAATGCGAAAGGACAGCGATAAACCCGATAACCGACTTAACATATACTGGTACTGCTGAATCATTGAGATAGGGGTATGCTTTATGGCAAGAATGATAAAACACCTTGAAATACTAGGTAAAAACATCCTTGCACAATAGGGGGGAAAACATTTGCTCAGTTAATGAAGCAGTTCTTTAACCTTCACATTTTTGGAGTAATACCGGCTTTTTAGCATTTGCGTCTGTAGGGGATGATGGGGAATAATAATCCTTGGTGAGCCCGTCAGATCGAGTTTAAGTGTTAAAACGATAAGGAATTAATCACAATAGATCCTTTAATAGTGAAAATTAGAACAATAGTAGAATTTGATTAAAAATACTTGAAAACAGCTGTTTATTGACATGCAAAAGCTCTTAGATAATTAAAATTGACTTAGGAATAGTGCAGATACTGCCATGCGAGGCAGGAGGTCAGGCTTATCCTTGCGTCATATCGTGGGTCCGAATCCCTTGCCAGCATTATTCCTTCTATTTTGGATAGATTTTTAAAACACCAGGTGTACCAATGATGTTTGCTCTTGATAGTATTATGTAAGAAATTAATTGCCATGCCTGAGATTATCCAGCCCTTCTAAATGCACCTTTTACTAGACCCTCTTTTCGAGACGATCCGCTTTCACTCTTACCAGAATACCTTTTCATAAATAGATAAGTCCTATTTGTTGAGTCGAATTACAGCGGCTTAAAATAATCGTAGACTAAAAGTCGCAGAGTTTATTCTATTCTCAGCAATTGCTATGCCAATTACCTTATTACTGATACAATTATCGATAACAGAAGAATATATGCTTTGCTATATTTTCATGCCCTCTAGGTTAAATTTGCACTAGTGATTTCTAACAAATATGCTAGACCATAGCGACAGCGCAACATTAATATTGGGAATTCGGCCTATTTCTGTATGACCAGCCAGCGGCGGTCGAGGTTTAACACAAGCATTTTGTGGTCTGATAATGATAAGCTATTTTCGTTCAGAAGAGGATCGACAATCTCGATCGAATCTCTATCAGCATAGGCCGAAAGAAGCGGCGAGACAATTATATGGTCTGTGATGCTTGCGTAAGATTTCGATTTGTAGGTTGGCTTGAAATTGAGCCACTCAAGGTTGAGGCTCAAAAAATCGTCTGTCGAATCTTCATTATCTCGCAGCTGAAGCAGATCGACAGTACCTATTTTGGACTCCATGTCGTAGGACGAAACGGTGTTGAAATCGCCAGCTAGAATGATCGCTGTTTCTTTTATCGATTGTCCAAAGTACTGTCGGATATGCGAAGCCAGCGCTTGAGCTTGGGCCAGGCGCGCAGAAAGCGATTCTTGATCAGCATAAGCCTTGAAATGAGCAGTATATAGATAAAGGAGCATATCTCCCAAATCGATGCATGCTTCTAGGACAGGCCGAGGCCAAGGCTGTTCGGATGGCGCAAGAATCGTTTGACTTTCTGTAATAGGAAATCGAGAGAGGATAGCAAGATCATCATTCAGCGGGCTTCTAGCCGAAGCAACATGTGGCATAGCCCAGTCGATGCCCATCAATGCATCTTGCAATAATGCGATATCTGCTCCTTTGCGTCCCTCGATCTGAATTTCCTGAAAGGCAATGATATCGATTCTTGCTTCCTTTATGGCTTCAGCAATAAAAGGGTGCAACAGAAATGCTTCTTTTGTCTTTTGATTGGTAGCGCTGCAGTCTTTAACATTCCATGTTGCGATGCGGATGGTTGGGAGACCAGGGACAGAGCACTGATTTTGTGCACAAAGAGGATGAATGGAAAGAGAGAGTATCGCAAGGAAAACTACTATGATGTAACGAGTTTTAGATTTCGATAGGTGGAGCTTATTCATATTCATTACATACTCTCCCTGATTTGGCTGCCGAAAACAGCGATACTCTGCCCTTTCTGGTCTATGATTTTCTGGTGCTTAGGTTTGCCTCAATAATGGGCTGCAAAGGTAATTCCCCAAAAGAAGCCACTGGGTTTTGAGTAATAGGTCGAGGCTAGTGGATCGATAATCGGGAAACGCCAGCCAGCATAAGCACCAAGCCAAAGATAATTCTGAACCGATAAAGAGACACCCGCACCTGCTGATGCAATGACTCCCGAATTATCTATAAAAGTAGTACCTAGAGGGTTACTATATAGTCCGCCATAAGCGCCTATGTCGCCAAATACATATCCAATAGGATATAGCGCAAAACTCTCTAGGATCGATTGGTCTGGGAAACGCAACTCCACACTTGCATAGCCCTTTATAGGGGCTTCATAGCCCCAAGGCTGAGCTCCTCTAACCATATCACCAAGCCCTTTCGTTCCCTTGATCCCTCCGAAGGTCGTCAGTATTTGGTGAGGAATATGTGAACCAACCGCATAATCTCCTACGCCATAGAGAACGATATATGGTGCCATCATTGAAGGATTTCGGAGTGTTCCTGCTTCTGGTGTGAGTGGAATAAAGCCTTCCGCAGTCAGATTAAAACGGCCGAAATCCATCGGACTGCCAGAAAAGTTGGCGAAAGCTGGACTGTATTCCGTGGAAAAC
>JAAYWE010000053.1 GCA_012516755.1 Treponema sp. | reverse complement strand
TCCGGCAGCGGATGTGAAGCTAGGCGAAAGCCCCTGTATCAAATGTGGTCAATGTTCAGCACATTGTCCGGTCGGCGCCATTTATGAAAACGATCAGACAAGCCTCATCTGGGATGCTCTTATGAAGGAAGGGCCGGATGCAAAGACCTGTGTTGTCCAAATTGCCCCGGCTGTTCGCGTTGCTCTTGGGGAAGCTTTTGGTTTGCCGCCAGGGACAGAGCTGACCGGCAAAATCTATACAGCGCTTCGTCGCCTTGGTTTCGATGCGGTTTTCGATACAAACTTTTCGGCTGACCTTACAATAATGGAGGAGGGCACCGAATTTGTTCATAGGCTGACCGCTGCGCTCAAAGGCGGCGAGAATGGCTTATTGCAGGCTACAATCGATCGAAGCTTGCCGCTAATTACTTCATGTTGCCCAGCTTGGGTCGACTATATGGAGAAATACTATTCGGATATGATCCCTAACTTCTCAACAGCCAAGAGTCCTCAACAGATGATGGGAGCAATGATCAAGACTTATTGGGCAGCTAAGGCAAATGTAGATCCGGCCAAGATTTACTCTGTCTCCATAATGCCCTGCACAGCAAAGAAATTCGAGAATAGCCGCGATGAGCATATGTTCTCTTCGGGATTTCAGGACGTCGATGTCTCTATCACTACAAGAGAATTAGCTCGCATGATAAAGCAGGCCGGAATCGATTTTCTGGAGCTACCTGATTCGGAGCCGGATAGTCCCTTAGGACCTTATTCTGGGGCTGGAGCCATCTTCGGAGCCACTGGCGGAGTTATGGAAGCCGCACTTAGAACGGCTCATTTCCTTGTGACAGGAAAGGAGCTCGAGGAAGTTGAGTTTACTGCGGTGCGCGGGCTCTCGGGCATCAAAGAAGCGACTGTTCACATCGATAACATCGAACTGCGCGTAGCTGCAGCGCATCAGATGGGCAATATCGCTACAGTTTTGGAGCAAGTTCGCAAGGCTAGGGCAGAAGGCCGCGAGACGCCATGGCACTTCATAGAAGTCATGGCTTGCAGAGGCGGCTGTATAGGCGGTGGCGGTCAGCCCTATGGAGCCAATGATGAAGTGAGAAAGCTCCGCATGCGCGGTATCTACGATCACGATGAAGAATGCGAGTACAGATGCTCTCATAATAACCCATTCATCAAGCAGGTGTATGAAGAGTTTCTGGAGAAGCCGGGAAGCCACAAGGCCCATGAGCTTCTGCACACCAAATACAAGGAAAGGCCACTCTATCTAAAATAAGAGGGAAATCCGGAATATAAGGGAAAAGGGGCGCTGCCAAAACTTAAACGGCATGCGCTCCTTTTTTATTGCGCTTGCTTTCTAAATCCTTGGGGCTCTCATCAATACTTCGAGCTGTGAGCCGGGTGCAATACCAAAGTGCGATTCCCCCCGAATTTCTAAACCATTTGCAGCAATGAGGTCGCCGCGTCCAAGCCCGAAAAACCCTAGGTTTTCAGCCGTCGGGTCGTTTCGAGGCGCTGAAATCGTAACCCTCAAACCTCTATTTGTGCACACGATATAGCGAACTCTTCCAGCCTTGTTGAGCATGGGTTCAGATACAATGCGACCGCGAAGATCAGCGGAATCAAAAGAGCCTATCTTATTGTCTTGCAGAGCCTCTTTGTCTTTCCCTCGATTTTTTTGTTTCTTCAAGGCTACCCAGGAGGCTTTGAGAGAATCGCGATCAAGTCCAGCACAATCCGCAAGCTCGCGAACCGAAGGGGGAAGATTCCATTGCCATTCTGAGAAACAAGGTTTCTTAACTTGATCCAGCATTGGGCAAGCGAAGGAATGCGGGCAGGGGCCTAAGCAGGCAAGAGAAAAGCCGTTCAAATCTGCTGCAAGCAGACTATCGCGCAACTCAAGGAGCGGAATGCTCGTATAGTGAGCGGAAGGCTCCACTATTATGAGGATTCCCTCAGGCTGCAAATTGGGCAAGAATCGCAATACAAGATCCCGTCGCCTTAAAATTCCATCTGGCGAATCGGCCCATAACTCATTGAGGCTGTTGGCCGCGATGATCAGATCATAGGATTCGTCCTTCGGAGCGCAGAAGTCCTCGATGCTAGCACAATATTCTATGATCTCAAGGTTAAGATTTTTACGCCTTCCTTTGGCAGCTATGGCGGAGGCCATCGCCAGTGCACGCTTGCTTTTATCCACAAGACTAGCCCGCATGGCTCCAAACGTCTGAGCGGCGAAAGAAGCCGGCCCGGGTCCGCTCCCTAAATCCAATACGGAATTAATATCTGGAAGCACCGCTCTCGTTTTTAGCTCGTAGAGTATTGCCGATACTTCGTAAAAGGAGATAGGCCAATAGTATAGCAAATAAGGCTGCAAAATGCTCCACTCGTCCATATATGAAGAGGCTATGAGTCCTCGATTTCCTGTAAGGCCACGCTGAAGAAATCGGAGGTTTTTGGAGACACTGGAGATATTCCTTTTATTGGATAAATGTAGGCCTATCGCTGAACTTGTTTCAAACCAGCCATTAAACCGTGCAGAGAAAGCCGAATTTGATATCTCATTGAGTGGTTTCTTCATATATACAGAATCATCATCATAACATATAATTTTATAGTATAGTGAAACTCGAAGCTTCTATCTTAAGGGATTTTTTCCTAGATTCTTCACTTTCGGATTTCTTTAAGGAAACCGATATCTTTTATATTGACTTTCTATCTCACACCGCGCAATCCTGTACAACTCTTCGATCTTTTGGATATGAAGACTCGGACTTGCTGAAGGTCATAGAGGACTTTCCTGTCCATGAGTCCGATAGAGAGAGGGCGAATCTACAACTACAGCGTATCTGGTCAGGTCAAACAGAGACTTTCATCGATGCTTTTCGACTCGCTTCGAAGGATAAATCGACCTATAGATGGCTTCGCTTTACGATAAAAGTTCTGTTGCGGAATCCCAATAAAAGGCCAAGAATAATAGTGGGTCATGTCGTAGATCTCGACGATCTCATCAATTCTCAGGAAGAAATACGAGAGCGTCTTGTCGAGATCGATACCATGCGAGAGCTTTTTACCGCCATCAATAAGAGCCTCGATTTTGGTGAGACATTTTCGAGAACCACTAGCCAACTGCGCCGCATTATTCCCTTTGATAGAGCCTGCGCGGAATCCCTCGAAGATGGAAGATTGGTTGTCGTCGCAGGTTATGGCTACAACGAAAGCGATCTCAGTGGCCTTGTTTTTCCTGCTCATGGGGTTGATAATCCGGCTGTGCGCGCCATTGAAGAGCGGAGGATTGTCATCTGCAACGATGTTAGGCAGTCATTCCCAGGTTTTATCAATGCTACAGAAGATTTCGCCACTATGTCTTGGCTCGGTATTCCTCTTATATATGAAAAGAAGGTGATTGGATTGCTGACTCTAGATAACAAGGAATTGAACGCCTACAACGATCAGCATGTCAGAATTGCAAGCGAGCTATCAGAATACATTGCCATTGCTCTAGAGCACGCGCGCAGGCATCAGCTCGTGACAAGACAGGCCATGACCGACAAGCTGACAGGGCTGGCTAACCGTTATGGTTTAGAGACTCATGGAATCAGCCTTTTTCAAAAGGCCATAGAAGAGGAGCACTCAATCGGCGTACTTATCCTGGACATCGATCATTTCAAACAGATAAACGACACATACGGACACGCTTATGGTGATGTGGTTCTTCAGACGATAGCTATGACTATTCGTGGGCAGATTCGTACACGGGACTATGCAATTCGCTATGGAGGGGAGGAATTTGTTGTGCTCCTTCCTGATCTAGGCACGCGCGAAGCCTTGATTGTTGCGGAGAGGCTTCGCAACAAAATTGCTCAAATCAAAATGGAAGAAAATAAAAAAATGCCAACAGTAAGCATAGGAATCTATGCAGCCATTCCCGGCACACTTGACATTCTGCATGAGTACATAAGGAAGGCTGATATGGCTCTATATGCGGCAAAAGAGGCGGGCAGAAATCGCTCTCGAGTCTGGTCGATCAGCCCCGAGTTCTACGGAGAAAGATAAGCATACTCTAGGCTCTTTATGCGTCCTTTTTTCGCTCTTCTGCCTTTCTGGAAATACGATTCCAGATTGAGCTCATGCCCATCGCTTTTTTTGCCATGGAAATAGTGATTCTTGCCTCTTGTCGCATACGAAGAGTGCCTTCGTATATGATTTCCTCGACAAGGCCTTTTTGTGATTCATAGTAAGCTCGACGTTCGCGTATGGGACCCAGAAAATCATTCAGGACTCGGGCTAGCCTTTCTTTTACTTCGACATCGCCGATGGTTCCAGCCCTATAGCGCGCTTTGAGCTCTTCGACTTCGGCTTTATCTTGATTAAAAGCATCGTGATATATGAAGACGGGATTTCCCTCGACGGTGCCTGGAATATCCGCTCTTATACGTTTTGGATCGGTATACATCGACATGACACGTTTGTTCACGGTTTTTGCATCATCGGAAAGAAAGATGGCATTGTTCAAGCTTTTGGACATCTTGGTATTTCCATCGGTACCAACGAGCGAGCCGTATTCCGAGACCATCACTTCCGGCACTGGAAAGGTCTCACCGTAGAGATAGTTAAAGCGTCTTGCAATTTCTCTCGTAACTTCGACATGAGCTTCGTTGTCTTTGCCCACGGGAACGAGATGTGCGCGAGGGAGTAGAATATCGGCTGCCTGCAGCACCGGATATCCCAAAAGGCCAAAAGGCATCTCCTCGATATGCGCATTCTGTGCCATTTCCTTGAGACTTGGTACGCGAGAGAGTCTGGGCACAGTTATTAGATTACCGAAGAAGAGCGAGAGCTCGGTCACTTCTGGAACCGCTGATTGCAAATAGATTACCGATTTACTTGGATCTATGCCGACCGATAAATAGTCCAGGACCGCAGAGTATATATTTGCGGGAAGGCGTTCTATATTCTCCTTTTCCGGTCTGGTAGTGAGTGTGTGGAGATCCGCGATTATGAAGAAGCATTCATATTCGTCCTGCAGGCGCACACGATT
>JAAYWE010000052.1 GCA_012516755.1 Treponema sp. | reverse complement strand
CCGGCAAGCACTTTCGCTCGGCGCTCCTCTAGTTCCTTCAACTTTTCTTCCATACCGACCATCCTTGTTGTAATTCCTCCAGCGAGGAGGCTGCTTTCTACGACAGTAATTTAGAGTGAATTCTACGTTCGTTCGCAAAGTTCGACAAGCACACCACCCGTCGCTTTGGGGTGAATGAAGGCAATTCTTGCTCCTCCTGCACCATAGCGGGGTTCCTCGTCGATTAGCCTTACGCCTTTTGCCTTGAGCTCAGATAAAGCCTTGTCTATATTTTCGACGCGGAAGGCCATATGATGGACACCCTGCCCTCTGGCAGCAATAAATTTGCCGATCGGACCTTCTGGATCGGTAGATTCAAGAAGCTCTATCTCTGTATCTCCAATTGGCATAAAAGCAGTTTTTACTTTCTGGTCCAACACTTCTTCGATACCATTCAGAGGAAGGCCTAATGTGGCACTCCACACCGAAAGGGCTGTATCGATTTTTTCGACCGCAATGCCAATATGATCAATCTTTAGGGCTTTCATGCGCCGCTCCTTTTATCTCTTTTGTCGACAGAATCCTATTAAAAAGTGCCATTCCTGCACTGTAGACATCCAGTTTTCGAAAGAATACCTGCTCTGCCAAATTATCGCGAATTTCTGAGACTGGAGAACCATTCAACACTTGAGCCACTTCATCGAAAATAAACTGGCCTAGCTGGTATTTTATAGATTCGAGACGCTTTTTTTCGAGCTCGCCTGTTTCCTTTAGCAACTTGAAGTGCTGAATTATGGCCTCAGAAAGCTCAGCTACACCAACTCCGGTTGCAGCAATTGTTTTTAGTACCGGAGGAATGGGAATCTGTCCGGAATCAAAATAAGCTGGCGTACCGGACTCCTTCCCTATAGAGAAGCCTACCTTTTCAGCGCCAATGCTCAATCCTCCCACAAGACCGGCATGATGCATAAAATTAGGATCGCGCGCCGCAAGTGTATCCGGTCCCCCAGAAAGCGCTTGTCCTCGATTCAGTTGAGCCTGGGTTTCGAGCATGGCCTTTAGTTCGCGCACTAACCTATCCGCCCCATCTCTGTCCGCCTTATTCACTACAAAGATGTCGCCAATCTCCATAATACCTGCCTTGATAACCTGGATATCATCTCCAAGCCCCGGCACTGAGATAAGAACAACGGTATCGGCAACTCTCATTATGTCTATCTCTGACTGTCCGACTCCAACAGTCTCGACAAGGAGAATGTCATAGCCTGCAGCATCGAGAACCTTAATAGCAGCGTGAGTAGCCTTCGAAATGCCGCCCAGGCTACCCCTCGTAGCGAGACTCCGAATAAAAACACCCGCATCGGTTGCATGGCCTTGCATCCTAAGCCTATCGCCTAAAATCGCTCCTCCGGAAAAAGGGCTTGTAGGATCGACAGCCAGGACGCCTACCTTCCTGCCCTTAGCTCTAAATTGTGAAATCAATTTATCTACCAAAGTACTTTTGCCAGCACCAGGTGGGCCTGTAATTCCGACAACCTGAGCGACACCTTCATGATCCTTTAGGCGATAAAGGGCAGCATAGGCTTCTCGGTCCTGATTCTCCAAAAGAGTAATAAGTCGAGCTATCGAACGCATATCGCCTTTTATGCAGCTGCCCACAAGTTCATTCATGAATAGAGAACTCCATTTTGAAGGGATTTATCGATCCAGCGGACGCTTCAGATTCTCTCGTATAAATTCTATTGTCTTAGATGTAGGCGTTCCGGGCCCAAAAATCTCAGCGATCCCCTTAGATTTCAAAAAGGGAATATCCTCTTCCGGAATTACCCCTCCACCAAAAACCAGAATATCGTCCACCCCTCGTTCTTTCAAAAGCTCAACCACTCGCGGGAAAAGGTGATTATGTGCTCCTGAAAGAATAGAAAGTGCTATTACATCGACATCTTCCTGGATCGCAGCATTGACTATCTGCTCAGGGGTCTGCCGTAGACCCGTGTATATTACTTCCATGCCAGCATCGCGCAGAGAACGCGCAATGACCTTTGCTCCTCGATCGTGTCCGTCGAGGCCAGGCTTGGCTACTAACACTCGTATTTTCCTTTCCATGTCCGCCCCCTTTAGAACATCACATTAGGCTGATATTCGCCAAATTCCTCGCGGAGCACTCCACATATCTCTCCGAGGGTAGCATAGGCACGCACTGCATCAAGTATTGGGAACATGAGATTATCCGTTCCCTTAGCTGCGCTTCTCAAAGAAGCAAGGGCAGAATCCACTTTTGTATTATTTCGGCGCGCTCTAAGTGCGGAGAGTTTCTCTTTCTGGCGCTCTCCGACTGCTGGATCCACGCGCAAAAGGCCCTTGGGTGGATTCTCCTCGACTTGAAATTTGTTGAGTCCTACGATGATTCGCTCACCCTTTTCGACATCCATTTGCCATTGATATGCAGAATCCTGAATCTCCTTCTGAATGTATCCTTGCTCGATAGCCCTAACCGCCCCTCCCATATCATCTATGAGCTTAAGGTATTGTAGGGCTTCCTTTTCTATGCGATCTGTGAGGCTCTCTATATAGTATGAGCCAGCCAGTGGATCCACGGTCTCCGCTACGCCGGACTCGTATGCGATTATCTGTTGGGTACGAAGGGCTATTCGTACCGCCTCTTCGGTGGGAAGAGCAAGCGCTTCGTCGCGGGAATTGGTATGGAGGGATTGCGTACCGCCCAGCACGGCGGCCAAAGCCTGAATAGTTACGCGGATTATGTTGTTGTCGGGCTGCTGGGCGGTGAGGGTGCAGCCGGCGGTTTGGGTATGGAAGCGAAGCATCCAGCTTTTTGGATTCTTGGCACCAAAGCGCTCACGCATGATGTAAGCCCAGATCCTCCGAGCTGCACGAAATTTAGCCACTTCCTCGAAAAGATCATTGTGCGAATTGAAAAAGAAAGACAAGCGAGGCGCAAATTCGTCGATATCCAAATCTGCTTTTATGGCAGCTTCGACATAGGCTATGCCATCTGCCAGGGTAAATGCTACCTCCTGCACGGCTGTCGCGCCTGCTTCTCGAATGTGATAGCCAGAAATAGAAATGGTATTCCAGTTTGGAACATTCTTAGAGCAATATTCGAATGTATTTGTGATGAGCCTCATGGAAGGCTCTGGCGGGAAAATATAGGTTCCTCTGGCTATATATTCTTTCAAGATATCATTCTGAATGGTGCCATTTAGCTTCTCGGCACTGACTCCCTGCTTCTCAGCCATTGCAATATACATTGCCAGAAGCACGGAAGCAGGAGCATTTATTGTCATGCTGGTCGAGACTCTGTCGAGCGGAATGCCATCGAACAACACTTCCATGTCTTCTAACGAATCGATGGCCACACCCACTTTCCCCACCTCTCCTTCAGACAATGGATGATCTGAATCATAACCAATCTGAGTAGGCAAATCGAAAGCCACAGAAAGCCCCGTTTGACCCTGCTCAAGCAAATACTTATAGCGCTTATTAGATTCTTCTGCGGTACCAAAACCCGCATACTGCCGCATAGTCCATAATCTGCCTCTATACATGGTCGGTTGAACACCCCGCGTAAAGGGGAATTCGCCCGGGAACCCCAGCTGCTTAGCATAATCGAAGTCTTTTTGATCAAGTGGAGTATATACTCGATTGATTGGGGCATTCGATCCTGTTACAAATTGCTTCTTGCGTTCAGGATGCTTTTCATTTGCCTTTTCAACCTTTGTATTCCATGCATCGAAATCCTGTTCAAGTTTATTAAAGTCGGTCATGCTTCCCTCCTCGAGGTCACCAATTTATGTCAAATGGATTTCATATATTAGATGAGTCCAAGCTGATCTTTTGCTTGCTTAGCCAACAAGAGCCCTTGTTCGAGCGCCTCAGTGTTTAGCTCTTCGGTTCCTTTTGGCACACGATTCCTTACGGCTTCTTTTAGCGTCTCTGGACTTGCTACTCCGGAGATTCCACCCAATACTCCGAGCGCAACCATGTTGGCCACAACTGCCCTTCCCAGTTTGTTAGATGCAGTCTCAAGTATGGGGAGCCTCACAACCGGCACCTTAGCCGGTGGATCAATGTTCAAGCTCTCATCTGCAATGATGATTCCTTTTTTCATCGAGACACCATAGCTTTTATATGCATCGTTGGATAGTGCAAGAAGGTAGTCGGGCTCTGTGGCTTTAGGATAATCGATCTCGCTATCCGAGATAACAACCTCCGCCTTGCTTGATCCACCACGGGCTTCCGGTCCGTAACTCTGTGTCTGAACCGCATTCTTTCCTTCGTTGATTGCCGCCTCTGCTAATACGATACCTGCAAGCAAAAGCCCTTGTCCTCCTGAGCCGCTCAGTCTGAATTCAACTCGCATCCTGATTCTCCTTCGTTTCGGATATAGCTGGGATCGGCTTCCCTTAGTCTGTCGATCAGTTCTAAGTATTGCTCTGTGAACTCAGCCTTCTCGCTCTTATATAGCTCGCCAATAAGGATTTTGCCTTCGCGTTTTTCTTGTGGCAATGAGGCTGCAGCTTTTACATTTATTGTCTGGTCCTTAATCCAATTGAGTGTTTCAACGGCACCACCGATCTTATTCTTTCGGCCAAAGTAGGTCGGACATTGTGATAGTGCCTCAACCACCGAGAAACCTTTATGCATGATCGCTTTGGCAATCAGGTCTTCGAGTAAAACATAGTGATACGTGGTCGCTCTTGCTACATAGGTGGCACCAGCCGCCTTAGCGAGCTCGCACAGATCGAAATTGTATTCGATATTTCCATAAGGAGCAGTTGTCCCGAACATCCCGCGAGGCGTCATAGGAGAGGCTTGGCCATTTGTCATGCCATAGGTATCGTTATTGATAATAATCACTGTTATATCGATATTTCTTCGAGCGGCATGGATAAAATGATTGCCGCCGATTGCGGCGCAATCGCCATCCCCAGTTATTACCACTACCTTGAGCTTAGGATTCGCCAGCTTTACGCCCGTAGCAAAAGCAATTGCGCGACCGTGCGTTGTATGAAGCGTATCGAAATCGAGATAGCCAACCGAGCGGCTTGAACATCCAATCCCCGATACAATAACCGTATTGTTCTTATCGAGCCCAAGTTTATCGATCGCACGCACAAGGGCACCGGTAACAGTGCCATTTCCGCAACCAGGGCACCAAATATGTGGAAGTCGATCTCGACGGAAGTAAGAGAGAAATTCAGCCATTAGAGTGCCTCCTTGATCGCTGCAAAGACTTCATCCGGATGAAAAAGCTCGCCATTGGCCTTTCCTAACCTGATAACAGGTTGCCCACACCCAGCCGATCTCTCAATTTCAAGCGCAAGTTGCCCAAGATTCATCTCGGGCACCAGGATTTTCTTTGCATGCGCTAGCAGAGACTTTACGGTCTTAGTGGGGAAAGGCCATATAGTCTTGAGCCTCAGCATGCCCACTTTATAGCCTTCATTGCGGGCACGCCTAACCGCAGAAAGAGAAGCCATTGCGGAAGATCCGAATGACACAACAGCCAGATCACAATCCTCTAGCTGTTCTGCAAAATAGTCTGCCAACTCTGAAGTTCTATTCTCAATCTTGAGATAAAGACGGCGAGTAAGTGCTTCTGCAACGGAAGGCTTACTAGTTGGAGCGCCATTTTCATCGTGAGTTAGGCCTGTGCAATGCCAACGATAACCCATTCCAAAAGGTGCCATGGGTGGAACACCTCCATTCGGATCGGCCGCATATGGCTTATAGCCTTCCGGACTCTCTGGCATTGGCCTCATTGGAATTGTATAGCTTGATGGATCGGGCAGAACAACTTTTTCTCGCATATGCCCAATCACTTCATCTGTCAAAACTATTACCGGGACTCGATACTTCTCCGAAAGTTCGAAAGCGCGGAATGTAAGCTCAAAACACTCCCTTACATTGCCAGGAGCCAAGGCAATTATGGGATGATCTCCGTGGGTGCCCCATCTGGCCTGCATTACATCCCCCTGAGCCGGGCTTGTTGGCATACCCGTAGAAGGACCAACCCGCTGTACATCGATGATAACTACGGGAATCTCGCAAAGGCCTGCATAGCCTATCGCTTCCTGCATCAGAGAAAAACCAGGACCCGAAGTAGCGGTCATGGCTTTTACACCGGTTAATGAAGCACCGATACATGCTGAAATCGAACCAATCTCATCTTCCATTTGAATGAATCTTCCTCCCACTTTTGGGAGTTCTTCCGAGCACATCTCTGCTATCTCCGTGGAAGGAGTAATTGGATATCCAGCATAGAATCGTAGCCCCGCCGCTATGGCAGCCATGGTGCACGCCTCATTTCCTTGCATAAGCTTAATGATCTCAGCCATGGTTCGCCTCCGAATTCAAGCCAAGTCCAACCAGATTGACATCTGCTTCGAATTTTGATTTTTCTTCGACAGGATGCACCTCAATGGCAAAATCGGGACATCTGAGTTCACACATTCTGCATCCGATGCAATCATCCGGCCTGGCAGCAAATACCTTTTCATTTTTTAGCTCTAGTACCTTCTTTGGGCAGAGAGCCACACATATGCTGCAACCTTTGCAGTATTTTGCTCTGACGATGTGAAAGAATTTTTTTTGAGGACCAGCCATTTCTTTGCTCTTGAACAATAATCGCCGCACTCAGTCTAACAGACCGAGCATTGCCCCTTTAGATGCTCCTTCAAAAAGAATGAACTTTATAAGGATAAATATAAACAGGAACGCATTACGGCGTTTTTTTATTCTACAGTTTATTCACGATTTTGTCAAAATCTATCACTTGTGCCATAAATCATATATATTGCCGATACTTGTCGCTTATGGCGATTTGAGATACAAATAGACTTCAGGAGCTTTTGAGATGAAATACTTAAAGATTCGCGATTTGACACTTCGCGATGGCCAACAGTCACAATTTGCCACACGCATGAATAATGAGCAGGTCAAGGCCGTGCTAGATGATTATCGCCAGAGTCATTTTTATGCAATGGAGGTATGGGGCGGAGCCGTTCCTGATTCTGTAATGAGATTCCTCGGTGAAGATCCATGGGATAGGCTCGCTATAATCAAAGAAGGAATAGGCAATGCCTCAAAATTGACAGCACTCTCACGTGGGCGCAATCTCTTTGGATATAATCCCTATCCTGATTCGGTAATCGAAGGGTTTTGCAAGAATGCCATTGCGGCGGGTGTAGATATCATGAGAATCTTCGATGCGCTCAACGATATAGACAATATGAAGTCTTCGATAAGGTTTGTAAAAGAAGCGGGTGGTCTGGCTGATTGCGCTGTTTGCTACACCGTCGATCCGCATTTTAGATTGAGCGACAGAATAAAAGGCGTTTTTACTGGAAAGAAAATACCGCCTAAGATTTTCACAGTAGATTATTATGTCAAGAAAGCAAAGGAGCTGGCATCTCTCGGCGCTGACATTTTTACAATCAAAGATATGGCGGGACTGATTACTCCTTTCATGGCTGCAGAGCTTGTAAAAGCGCTCAAAAATGAGCTTGATATTCCGATCGATCTTCATACTCATTGTACTCCAGGCTTTGGAGTGGCAAGTCTGCTTGCAGCCATGGTCAATGGAGTCGACATTGTCGATACGGCCATCCTGTCTTTCTCTGG
>JAAYWE010000051.1 GCA_012516755.1 Treponema sp. | reverse complement strand
AGTGGTTCGTCGGATTCTGGATGTTCTATATGCCCAGGGGTTCTCTCCTGCTTTGCAGGGCGAGTTTTCTTTTCGTGCCTTTATTGAAGGCAAAACAGATCTAGTTCGTGCTGAGGCCATAAATGAATTGAGCCTGGCTTCTTGTGAAGCGGCTCGGCACGATGCTCTTTTGCGGCTTTCCGGGGTGCTTTCTAGGCGACTAAAAGAGCTACGCAGCATGATGTTGGATGCGCTAGCGGATATTGATGCACGGCTCGATTACTCAGAAGATGAAGGACCAGAAAAGATCGAAAGCTGGCCCACGATTATATGTCAGGCTCAAAGTTCTATCATTGAGCTTCTTAAAAGCTATCCTGGCGGAAAATTGCGGCAAGAAGGTCTATTGGTGGTAATCGCTGGAAGACCTAATGCTGGCAAATCGAGTCTATTTAACCTGCTTGTGCAAGAAGAACGAGCCATAGTGAGTTCAGAGCCAGGTACGACCCGCGATTGGCTCGAATCCTGGATAACGATGGGAGGCTTAGCAGTGAGGCTTGTGGATACAGCTGGTCTTCGGAACTCAAAGAATGAGATAGAAATTGAAGGTGTGCGTCGAGCCAGGGCTATGCTGGATCAGGCCGATCTGATTCTCTATCTGGTAGATGGGACTGTTGGCCTCTATGAAGAAGACAAAACCTTTATGGCCTCATATCCTGGGGCTCTCTTTCTCTGGAACAAAGTCGATCGGACCGATTGCTTGGCAGTGCCTTCGGGCTGGAAGGCGACAAGTGCCAAGGATCTCGCTTCCTTTGGGTCTTTGGAATCTATGCTGGTTGATGAACTTCGAGCAAAGGTCGATGAAGGCTATGGCATGCAAGGCCACGAGCCGCAAGGCCGGAACCCCCCGACCTGTAATTCCCAAGATCCAACTCCGCTAAGCCGGGAGCGACAAAGCTATGAGAGACAGATCAGGATCGTAAGCGAGAGGCAAAAGCAACTTCTTTATAAAGCGCAGGAGGCTCTAAATCGCGCTACGGAAGCCCATAAGGCTGGGGTCGCGCTCGATCTTGTTTCTCTGCATATTCAAGAAGCGGCTGAGTCCATAGGAGAGATTTCAGGCGACATAGCTTCCGAAGAGGTGCTGGAGCATATATTCAGCAGTTTTTGCCTGGGCAAGTGAACAAGCCGCGCTAAACGCAAAAGAGGAATTGAGAGCGAGAGAAGAAGGCGAGCGCGCAGGGAGCGCCGATGCGAGAGCAAAGAGTTCGCGCTTGCACAAGATAGCCAATGAAGCCCTGGCGCAAGATAGCGCATGGCAAGACTTCAAAATGTAGATTTAAGATCGCAAAGGGGCAAAAGTGCGAAATCGCGCGAACGATTAGAGGATTAGGAGAGAATGGAATGGGAGATTTCGAGGCTATTGTCATAGGAGGGGGGCATGCTGGCGTCGAAGCCGCCCTAGCCCTTGCAAGGCTTGGAACCAAGACCGTCCTCATTACGCAGAATCCCGACACTATAGCCAGAATGTCCTGTAATCCTGCCATAGGTGGCCTTTCTAAAGGTAACCTCGTGCGCGAAATCGATGCGCTCGGGGGACAGATGGGCATTTTAGCAGACGCAACCGCCATCCAGACACGCATGCTCAATCGCTCCCGGGGTGCGGCGGTCCAAGCACCAAGGGCGCAAGCCGACAAAGCACTCTATGCGAAAATAGCCAGAGATGCTCTCGAGAGCCAGCCGAATCTTTCAATTTTTATGGATACGGTTGTGGACTTTATACTGTCTAAAGATGTTCATCCTCGCATCGAAGGAGTGGTAACTGAGCGCGGAAATACCATTGGAGCTCGGGTTGTAGTTCTGACTACAGGCACTTTTATGGAAGCAAAGCTCTTTATCGGTGCATGGAGTGGGCCTGGCGGCCGCCTTGGAGAACCAGCGGCAATGGGGTTGGGAACAGCCCTCCGCGAAAAAGGATTTCCTTTGGGGCGTATGAAGACAGGAACACCGGCACGGATAAAGCGAGAAAGCATCGATTTTTCTAAGCTCGATGTGCAGCACGGAGACAAGGCCAAGATATTCTTTTCCTTTCTTGAGCACGATTATGAGCGACCCGATGTTCCATGCTATGTCATATACACCAATGAGGCGACCCATGAGGCAATTCGCTCTGGATTGGATCGCTCTCCGCTTTTTTCGGGCAGCATTGTCGGAAAAGGGCCAAGATATTGCCCTTCGATCGAAGACAAAGTAATGAGATTTCCGGATAGAGAGCGGCATCAGGCTTTTATAGAGCCAGAAGGCCTTTTTACGGACGAGATGTATCTAAATGGGCTTTCTAGTTCGCTATCGGAAGATGTTCAGGAGCGCTTCTATCACAGCATTTTAGGCCTTGAAAATGCGATAATTGTTAGACCCGCCTATGCCGTCGAATACGATTATATCGATCCAGCTGCGCTCTATGCCTCCTTAGAGTCGAAGCTTGTAGAAGGGCTTTTTATAGCAGGCCAGACCAATGGAACCTCGGGATATGAAGAAGCTGCTGCCCAAGGCCTCATGGCAGGAATCAATGCTCGCCGGAAACTCGATGGTTCATCACCGCTTATCCTTGGAAGAAACGAGGCCTATATTGGTGTTCTAATCGATGATCTTGTTACGCTTTCGCCAAAGGAACCTTATCGCATGTTTACGAGTAGAGCTGAATACCGACTTTCTCTCCGCCACGATACTGCGGATCTGCGACTCACCCCCTATGCAATTGAAATGAAGCTTGTTGATTCGCGTCGTCGCGAGAATTTCGAGCATAGAGTAAGAACCATAGAAGAAGTAAAAGCCCTTCTCGAAGGTCATAAAATCAATCATGAGGATATAGCGCAGTTGCCTGAACTTGAAGGCCACCTTGGTCAAGCGCTTTCCGATGCGATTCGCGATCCAAAAGTCGGTTCTCTATACGACGACGAAATTATAGCGCTTTCGCGCCTGGCAAAAATTTTGCCTCAGACCGCCAGTATGCAAGCCTCGGGCGTCATAACAGCACTTCTCAATGAACGCTACAAGGGATACCAAGAAAAGGAAAATCGTCTCGCAAGCCGTCTTGCTCACGCAGAGAAGCTTTTAATTCCACGGGGTTTTGATCACAAAGCAGTCAAAGGGCTATCTCAAGAAGCCTCAGAGAAGCTAAGCGCATGCCAGCCGCTCACGCTCGGTCAAGCTTCGAGAATTCCGGGAGTCCGGAAATCGGATGTTGCGCTTCTGTATATAGCACTCAGCAAGCGTCCCCGCTAGTTAATCTGATATTGCGCTTCT
>JAAYWE010000337.1 GCA_012516755.1 Treponema sp. | reverse complement strand
CTGGAAGGCAAAATTGCTGTAGTAACGGGTGGAGGAGGCATGCTACCCTCTTATATCGCTGTTGCCTTTGCCAAGGCTAAAGCAAAAGTAGTTCTTTGGGGCCGTGGAACGCATCATCCCATGGAAGATGCCGCTAGGATGGTCAGAAAGCAAGCTGATTTGCCTATAGATTGCTCTGATGTCATTGGTATCACGGTCGATACTGGCTCTACAGACGCTTGCGAACAGGCCTTGGAACAAACAATCCATAGTTTTGGCTTACCTGATATTCTTCTCAACGGCGTTGGTGGAAATATTGGGAGATCGAAATTTGTTGAATTGGATGAAAAAATCTTCGAGGAAGTGCTAAAGCTCAACCTTATGGCAGGTTTGGTCATACCATCGAAGGTCTTTGCAAAGCGATGGATCGCTGCAGGCATAAAGGGCTGTATGATCAACATGACTTCGATGACAAGCTACAAGCCTCTGTCCGACACCTGGGCATACGATGCAGCAAAGGCGGGCGTGCTGAATCTAACACAAGGACTGGCAAAGGAGTTTGCTCCTTATGGCATTCGAGTCAATGCAATTGCTCCTGGGTTCTTTATTGGTAATCAGAACCGTGCCCTTCTAATAGATGAAGAGACAGGCGATCTAACGCCGAGAGGGCAAGCGATAATTGCACGCACGCCATTTGGCCGTTTTGGAGAATACGAAGAGCTTTGGGGAACTGCGTTATACCTCGCAAGTTCGAAGGCATCTGGTTTTGTAACGGGAGTGAGCATTCCCATTGATGGAGGATTCCTCATCGACAACATTTAGATCTACAATACTTCAATCTGTAATATCTCAATCGACGATAATTCAAACGGCAAAATAAAAGGGGGAGTCATATGGCTGATTTTCTCGATGAGGATTTTCTTTTGAAGAATGAGACTGCAAAGCGGCTCTTTTTCGAGATTGCACGAGATTTACCAATCTTCGATTATCATTGCCACTTGTCGCCTAAAGCCATTGCAGAAGACAAGCCCTTCGATGATTTAGCCAAGATTTGGTTGGAAGGAGACCACTACAAATGGCGCATAATGAGAGCAAATGGTGCGCCTGAATCGCTCTGTGCAGGTGCCGGAGCTTGGGATGAAAAATTCCTTGCTTATGCTGGCGCTCTCACTAAGGCAGCTGGCAATCCTCTTGTCCAGTGGTCTCATCTAGAGCTCAAAAGAATATTCGAAATCGATGAAGTGCTCACACCGCAAAGTGCATTGAGTATAAGAGAAAAGGCAAATCGAATTCTTTCCGAAAAGAGCATTAGCCCGCGTTCTCTCCTGGAACACTTTAAGGTAAGCGTATTGTGTACAACAGATGATCCTGTCGATACATTGGCTTGGCATAGAGCAATTGCAGAGGAGCAACTATCGGGATCTTCGTTCAAGACCAAGATATTGCCCGCTTTTCGTCCCGACAAGGCCATGAAAACCGAGGATATCGAGACTTGGAATGTCTATATCGATTCGCTTGGCGAAGCGGCTGGCATAGAAATTGATTCTTTTGCAAGTCTTGCGGATGCTTTGACCAGTCGGCATGCTTACTTTCACTCTATGGGAAGTAGACTCTCCGATCATGCTCTTCTTGTTCCGCCTTTTGTGCAAGCTATCGATACCGAGCTTGATTGCATTGTAAAGAAAGGCCGAAGTCGAATAGCGCTATCGCAGATAGAGCGCGCAAAGCTTGAAACTGCACTGCTTTTGCATTTTGGCAGGCTAAATGCAAAAAAGGGATGGACAATGCAGCTACATATAGGAGCTCTCAGGAATATAAATCCAGGATTGAATAGGGTGTTTGGTCCGGATGTGGGTGGAGATTGCACTTCCGATGCGCCTATTATTGCTCCTCTTGCTTCTTTACTTGAGACATTAGAGAGAGAGGGAAATCTTCCGAAAACCATTCTTTATTCGCTAGACCCTTCAAAACATAATCCTCTGGCTGTACTTGCGGGTAGCTTTGCAGGCACCGCTCCTGAGATTAGTTCGCCACAGGTCGCCGGAAAGGTTCAGCTAGGCGCAGCCTGGTGGTTCAATGACCAGAAGGATGGTATGGAACGCCATATGAAGGAGTATGCCGGAGTCGGATTACTGGGTGCGTGGGTTGGAATGCTCACAGATTCTCGATCCTTTATGTCCTTTCCAAGGCATGAATACTTTCGTAGGCTTCTATGCAATATAATCGGAGAATGGGTCGAAGCTGGAGAGCTGCCGGATAATCCACTCTATACAGAACAGCTTGTGCGTGGCATTTGTTGGGAGAATGCTGTTAATTATTTTGGAATGCTTTGAAATCGGCGTCAGAGCATTCGGAGGATAAAAAATCAAAAGGGCTGTCCAGATCAATCTAGGGCAGCCCTTTGTTATTCTTAGGAATATATCTGGTTTGCCATATCGTGTTGACTAAGTAATTCCTCTGAGATTACTTCTCTGTTTCGGTCATGCCCGCTATGAACTGTTTCTGCATGAGCACTACGACTATGACCGGAGGAAGCATGGCTAGCATAGTGGTCGCCATCACTATCTGCCATTCGATTTGGACGTCTGCACCAGACATCATTCGGTTTATGCCAATTAGCAGGGTATAGAATTCCGGTTTAGTGGTTATTAGCAATGGCCACAGGTATTGGTTCCATCCATAAATAAATTGGATCACAAACATTGCAGCGATTGGCGTACGTGTCATCGGGGCAAGGATATGGCTAAAGAACTGCATGGGAGTCGCGCCGTCAATCTGCGATGCTTCTGCTATCTCTCTGGGTACTGACATGAAGAACTGCCTAAATAAGAATACAGCAGTTGCTGAGACGATCATTGGCAGAATTAAACCCGCATAGCTATTCAGCAATCCCAGATCTGCAACTACTTTATATGTAGGCATAATACGCACTTCTACCGGCAACATCAGAGTGATAAAGATACTCCAGAAACAAAAGCCCCTCAATGGAAAGTCGAAAAATACAATTGCGAAGGCTGCCATAAGAGAAATTACTATCTTGCCAATAGATATACCAAGCGCCATTATAAGCGAATTCTTCAACATGGTAAGGACCGGTGTGCCCATGTTCTGCGTTCCATGCAATAACGCCTGGCGGTAATTCTCGATTAGATGAGGTCCTATGCCGAGAGGCATGGGTGCTCCTTGTATATCTGCATTTGTGTGAGATGAAGCCGAGAAAATAAAATAAATCGGGAATATGATAATAACTATGCCAATCCAGAGGATGATATGTGGATAAAGGCTGCGAAGGACCTTGGCTCGGTGAGCGGCTTTATTAGATAGCTGTTGTTCATTCATTGTTGTTTCCTCCGCTTTAGTACGTGACTCGCCGCTCTATGAAGCGGAACTGGAATACCGTCAGAACAATGACCATTATCATCAGGATAACCGATTGCGCAGAAGAGCTTCCAAGGTCAAGGTTTATAACGCCATCTCGCCAAACCTTGTAGACGAGTATAGCAGTGGACTTCCCCGGAGCTCCCGATGTTATGGAATGCACAATAGGGAAGGTTTCGAAGAATCCATATACCAGATCCATAACCAAAAGATAGAAAGTAGTTGGCGAAAGAAGGGGGAATATGATTTTCCAGAATCTCTTGGTCGGCCCAGCCCCGTCAATCTCCGCAGCTTCGACCAGAGTTGCGGGGACGCTCTGTAGTCCTGCAAGGAAGAATACAAAATTGTAGGCCAGTTGCTTCCAGCTCGCGGCCATGGTGAGCAACAGAAAGGCTTGGTTAAAATTCAAAAGATACTGCCAATCTATATGGAAGGTATGCTTAAGCGTGTAAGCGATGACACCCACGTTAGGATTGAACATGAAAAGCCAAATGACTCCAGCGACGAGTGTTGATACAGCATATGGCCAGATGAGCATTGTTTTATAGAAAGAAGCCAATCTGATTTTCTTGTTTGCCTGGATTGCAAGAAAAAGAGAAATAGCCATTGAGCTTATGGTTATGCATAGCGCAAATACTGTCGATACCCAGAAAGATTGCCAATAATCGGGATCAATTAGAAGATTGGAATAATTCTCGAAACCTACAAAGATCATCTTGCCACCGAAAGGATCTTGCAGGTAGAAGGATTGCAGAATGGCTTGTGCAGAAGGCCAGAAGAAAAAGATAAAGACGATTAACATCTGTGGTAGCACAAGAAGATACGGCAAAATTGAAGCTCTGAACTCATATTGTTTGGACATAACAGTTCCTGAAGAATTTAGATTATTATACTAAACCACAAAGAAGTTGCATAGCGCGCAGTCCTTTTCTATCTCTGCGCAAAAAAGGCCGCCGACCGGCGGCCTTTTATTACAAAAACATCTTCTTCTTGTCCGCTCTGAGATTCTTAAAGTTCACAGTGCGGAATCAAATATCTATTTATTAAGTTTCTCAAAACTGCGCAATTGTTTGTTTCCTTCACGTACCATCTTGTCGAGGCCATCTTTTACCGAGATTTTTCCGGCAAGGATTTCTTCCCAAACCTGATCTTCGATTTCGCGAATTATGGGCATATTTCCAAAGCGGATACCCATCGAGTTAGGAGTAGGTGTCTTGTTGGTCAGCTGCTTGATTGCTACTTCGAGTCCAGGGTTGTTGACATAGTAACCTTGAGATTTTGTAAGCTCATAGGCTGCTTGGGTGACAGGCAGATAGCCGGTTTCTTTATGCCAAAGAGCTTGAATCTCGGGCTTGGAGATGAAATTGAAGAACTCTGCAACTCCTTTGTATTCTGCTGCGGGTCTGCCATTGAATACCCAGAGAGAAGCACCGCCAATGCAAGAATTCTGGGGAACACCGGGTACATCGGGATAATAGGGCAAGCGCGCAACACCAAAGTCGAACTTGCAGGTTGCCTTCAT
>JAAYWE010000336.1 GCA_012516755.1 Treponema sp. | reverse complement strand
GTGGTGAGTGTGTCGTCGATGTCCATGAGAATATAATTAATCTTTTTCGCTTCTTTGTCGGTGAGAGAGCTTATGGGTATAAGACTAATACTACTAACTCTATCCATATCAGGGCCTTGGTAAAGTAAAGACTAGGGTATCATAAACAGGGGCTTGCTTTGCGTCAAGGAAGATATGCTAAACTTAGGCATGCTTGTTCTCAAGGCTATCAATGAGTTTTTCTGCAATAACAGCTTAGAAAATAAGCTCTTTCCTCTTAAGCCTGCTTGCAATGCGCGTGCAAGCCATAATTGTGTCCACAATATGCATAGCCATAAGATATGCACCCATAAGTCTCATAATAAGGGCTTTTACAATCTGCGCGTCATAATTGCCTTATTCTTCTTTTCTGCTTTTGTACAAACCCAGGCACAGCTTCTTCCTTCTATTAAACCAGTGCTTCATTTTAGAACCGATTGCTTCGACATATATGCACCGCAAAGCCTAGAAGCCGATGCAAAGAGGCTAGCCGGCTTTGCCGATAATACCTATGGAGAACTATGCGAATTTCTAGGACTAGGGCTAGAGACAAAGCGCATTCCGGTGCTTTTAAGCGATATCGAGTATTCCTTGAATGGATTTTCTACCCTTTTCCCTTCCAATAGAATCGTGCTGCTTTTATCTGCTGCAGATCCGAGGGATCAGCTTGCAACCTTTGAAGATGAGCTATATTCAGTGTTTTTGCATGAGCTTGTTCATTATGTCACCCTAAATGAGCGGAGTCTTGCTTGGAGAGTACTGGCATGGCTCGGAGGTGACTGGATTGCTCCAGAGATATACATGATGCCGCAGGCCATAGTCGAAGGGACCGCCGTGTGGGTGGAGAGTAGGTTCAAAGAGAATAATTCCGGTAGGCTGAATGATCCGGCGGCCATGGAATTTGTCAGGCTGGAGAGGGCGCGCAGGGAAAATCGATCGCTTTGGGATGTTTCCGGCTTGGAGGATTTTTATGGAGCAGGTTCACTGCCATATCTATATGGTGGTCTATTTGTTGATTATTTGAGCGAACGTTTTGGGAAATCCATTGTTGCAAGGCTATGGCAAAGCGGGGGTCGCGGAAATATCTATCAAGGATTCGTCGGAGGAATTCTTGTAAAAGGAATTCTGGAACGCGAGACGGGAATAGAATTCGACCAGCTATGGCAGGATTTTCTAGCATGGGTTGACGAAGAAAGTGATTTGGAGATGCAAGGAGAGCAGGGCGAAATCGATGAAATCGGAGAGAACAGTGCCGCAGAGCTACCCGAGGGGCAGGAGCTTTTTTCAGGATATATTGGGGCTCTTGGTGCTGGAGGGGGAAAAGTCTATTTTGTGGACCTAGAGCGCCATGGCCTTTATCAGCTCTCATTAGTGGATTTGGAAGAGAACTCTGAAAGGCAGCCTGATCTTGAAAAGGAGAAGGAAGAGAAGTCTGAGGTTGCAGAAAAGCAAGACAAACAAGAGATGCTAGAAAGGCTGAATAAGCCAAAAAGGCCAGAGAGACTTTTTGCAGCTGATCAAATGTTACGTAACATTTATTGTGACGTAAATTTCGGAGGACTGGAACTAGACTGGAATCGAATCAATCCGCAAAACCAACTTATTCCAGCACGCTATCTATACGATCTCTCTGAGCACAAGCTCAGCTACGAAAAAGACCTTCCACAGGCTAAGATCGGCGAAGCATTATTCGAAACACATTCTTCTTCAAAAGAAGAGATATTTCTCCATGATTCATGGCAGGACCCTCTTACGTCCATCGAATATGGCCTTGTAAGGCTGGGCACTGCGGTTCTTCCTGCCCGAAGACTCGCCAACATGGAGATCGAGGTAGCTGATATTCCTGATTCAGCCATACGATGGCTTTCCCAAGGTTTTCGAGATAATTCCGAGTCATCCGATTCTATTTGCTTTGCCTTGAGCCTCGTGCCAGATAATGGATTATCGCGGCTTGCTATTTTAGAGCAAGATAATGGGCTTTGGCGATTTGCAATAGCAAGAAAAAGTCCTCTGGGTGGTGTTCATATGCCAGTCTTCGCAGATGCTTCTCACATTGTCTATAAAGCATCCTCTGAAAATGGGCAATCGAGCCTTCTTCTTCTCGATATTTCAAGTTTTAGGAATGAAATCGAAACGCCTGGTCGATTTTTGGACTCTGAGTTCCTTAATTGGATTTCTCCGACAGAATGGATAGAGAGCTATTCTCTGAAAATGAAGAACCAGTCAGCTCATCTAGATAGCACTGAAGAAGCACAATCTCAACCAGAGCTTAGTAAAGTCGAGCAGCCTCGACAAGAGACCAACAAATTGGCTCAGCCCGAAAAAGAATTCTCTCTGGAACCTTGCAGCACCACACAAAAGCGATCTATGCTTTTTCCCGAAAGCTTCGAAACAAGTCGAATCCCCTATGCTTATGGCACATTGCTCGGTATAGGATTCATAGCGATGGATCTTACCGAACGACTATCCTGGTCAGCTTTTGTTGGATGGGATTGGCTGATAGCAAGACCAGCTTCAAGCATCGACTTAAGTTTGAGTGCCGGAGCTTGGCGCTTCGAGATCTGTGCGTGGGATCAAGGGATCTTTGCTTTTCCTGTTGCGCGCATATCTGCCCTTGAGGGGGCGCTGGACTGGGAACATACCCTTGTGCCCACATTTAGAAGCATTTCTGCAGGGATCCATGCTCGATACGGAGCTGTGCAAAATAAATATGAAGAGCAAGGCTTGTTTCATCAATCACCGGACTATTTCGCATGGGTAGCGGGGACCGGAGTCGAGTTCGATAGTCTTTCTTCTTCTTATAGACCACCATACGATCCTTCCGGTATTTCGCTCAAGGGCGGAATCGAATATGAAGGCGCTAATTCACTGAAATTTGGTGGTGTTTCTTTATCAGGATCGATCTATCTGGGAGAATCGACAATTGCAGGACGAATCGGTGCTTCCATCTATGGAGCCTGGGCTCCCACCGGAGGAGTAGCTTTTTCGCCAGCAACTCGATATCTGGAATATGCTGGAGACCATGAGTTGTCGGTAGCAGATCTTCCATATCCTGCATATAAGGAATATCAGGCTTGCTCAGAACTCTCTGCCTGGTATCTATATGGAGAGATAAAGGCCAGGCTCTTTTCTTTAGAGCTAAACTGGATTATGAGCAATCTCTTTGCTCCTTCTTTAGCATTGAGAAGAATATCGATGATTTCAGGATTGCGCGGTGCGGGCCTTGAGATCGACAATGCACCTTACCTTTTGAGTTCAGCTTTTCTCCAAGCCAAGTTCGATTGTGCTTTTCTCTCAGGCGTTGTGGCCGCAACTCACTTGAAATTCACTTTGGAGGCGGCTTGGGCTTTTCAAGCTGATAAGGCAGGTGGAGAACCCTTCTGCTTTTCTGTAGGGCTGAGTGGGCAATTTTAGTTTGCTTCAAACTATCTCGATAGAGAGCATAGAAAGAATCTTGCGGATCATCGCAGAGAATCAGTGTGCTTTTCATGAAATGTGTCCCATTGCACAAGAAGGCTTCCTTATGCCATTACCAATTCTTATAAACAAGGTTCGTAGCAGTATGTTCCTTGATAACTACACATCTGTATAGTATAATTCAAATATGGAGACAAGCTTTTCCCCACCACTCGATCCTTGTACCTATGATCTCAGAATTGGGACAGTGGGGTATGAATATTCTGAATGGGAGGGGGTGCTGTATCCTAACGGAATAGAAAAAGAAACATATTTGCGCTTATATTGTGAGCACTTTTCGACGCTTGAGCTGGATTTTACATTTTATACCATGCCCAAGGCCGCCCGAATGCGAGATATTCTC
>JAAYWE010000335.1 GCA_012516755.1 Treponema sp. | reverse complement strand
TGAGCACATTCTCATGCATCGCTTGTCTTTGGTCTCTATAGGAAATTATATGCTCCGCGTGGATAATGCCTCCTTTTGCAAGAATAGCGGCGCGCTCTATGCTATTTCTTAGCTCGCGAACATTGCCATACCAGGGAATTCGCAAGATCTTGTCTATCGCTTGATCGGAGAATTCCACAGAGTTATATCCTGGCCTTTTTCTTATTTTTTCTAGGAAATATTGAGCAATGAGAATTGCATCATGATCGCGTTCGCGAAGTGGTGGAAGGTGAATTGGGAAAACATTGATCCTATACCATAGATCTTCTCGAAACTTGCCTTTTGCCATTTCGTCTTCGAGGTTTTTGTTCGTTGCGGCGATGATACGTACATCGACGTGGAGAGGATGCTCCGCTCCGACGCGCTCTATTATGCCATCCTGTAATACGCGAAGGAGTTTAGGTTGAATCTCGAGCGGCAAATCTCCCAATTCATCGAGAAAAAGAGTACCACCATCGGCAATTTCGAATCGGCCTCGTCTAGAGGCAGTAGCGCCTGTAAAAGCTCCCTTTTCATGACCAAAAAGTTCGCTCTCGGCAAGTGTGGTCACGAGGCCGGAACAATTGACAGCTATGAAGGGTCCCTGATTTCGGGTCGACATCGCATGAATGGTTCTTGCTACTTGCTCTTTGCCAGTTCCAGTCTCTCCTGTAATGAAAATGGGGAGCTCTGAAGCCGCAACGAGTCGTATATCATCCAGGACGCGCATCCACGCTGGAGATACGCCTATGAGGTCGTGAAAAACCTGTGCATTCTCATCGAGCAGTCTGTTTCG
Organism: Treponema sp.; assembly: GCA_012516755.1. Classification (GTDB taxonomy): domain Bacteria; phylum Spirochaetota; class Spirochaetia; order Treponematales; family Rectinemataceae; genus Rectinema. Next base: position 2,241 of record JAAYWE010000335.1, on the reverse strand, counting down.
TTCGTCGAGAAGCACACGAGTGCGTTTTAAAAGATCTGTAGAAGCGTCTGTTTGAATAAGCGAAACTGAAATGAGTCTCGAGATTGTTCCAATAAACTGCACAATAGATGGTGAGAATCGATTACAGGAACGATGGTCAATGGTAAGCATGCCCACAAGAAGGTCTTCAATATAGAGTGGCGAAACAAGGCATGAATGCCCGGATGGCAAATCGATAATTCCGTAATAAGTATCTATATGCGCTTCGGATTGATGGAAAAGCTTAGGTTGCTTAGATTGGAGAATCTCTGCGATATCTTTGCGCTGATCGAGACCAATGGAAAAATTTTCTAGGGCTGGTATTGCTAGTGGACCGAAAGCTTTTCGGACTCTAAGCACATTTCCTTGTTCGATGGATAAAACCACAGCAAGCTCGTAGTCGACTAGTTCTTTCAAGGATTGAAATACTATCTCGAGTACTCTATCCGGTTGCAGCAATTGCGTTCTCATGCTTAAGGGCAACAGGGCAAATGGAAAACTATCAGGATTGAGTAGCGAATTATCAGTATCCAACGACATACAGTCATTTAATACCGATATTTCGGTGCTGTCAAGACAACTCTCTCCTTTTATCCTGTCCATCCACCCATCAGTCAATGAGAGCAATCTGAAAAAGCATTGACCGATAAGGACTTAGATATTCAAGCAGCTTTATTATTCTTTTGCAGTTAATTGGCACTATTCTTGCTTTAGATTCTTGTGCCTATTCTTACAAAGAGAGTAGGGTGCATCACAATGCAGAAATCTTGTCTTAAAAGGAGTTTGCTATGGAACAGCAAGCAGTACGTATGCCGCTTTTAGGGGATTCTTTTCCTCAAGTCAGTCTTCAGACTACCCAGGGAATGCTAAATCTACCTGGCGATCTCAAAGGTTCGTGGTTCATTCTTTTCAGCCATCCCGCTGACTTTACGCCTGTGTGCACAAGTGAATTTGTGGCTTTTCAAAAACTAATTCCAGAATTCGAAAAGCTCGGCGTCAAGCTGATTGGAATGTCGATAGATCAGATAACGAGCCATATCAAATGGCTGGAGTGGATAAAGGAAAAACTCGGTGTCGAGATCACCTTCCCTCTCGCCGCAGCAAACGATTCTATCGCAATGACTCTAGGTATGTTGCATCCTGGAAAAGGCACCAATACCGTGCGGGCGGTCTACATTGTAGACCCAAATGGCATTATTCGTCTTATACTCTATTATCCACAAGAAATAGGACGCTTTATACCTGAGGTTCTTCGAGCGGTAAAGGCATTACAGATTTCGGATAAGAATCATGTCAGTATGCCGGCAAATTGGCCAGATAATGAGCTAATTGGCGACCACGTGATTGTTCCGCCACCAAAGACAGTTGCCGAGGCTGCGGATCGTCTTCAGCATTATGAAGGTTTTGATTGGTGGTTCTGCCACAAATCGCTATAGAAAATCGTCGAAGGGTCAATCAGCCCGCATGTATGCTGTATATGATACTTTCTGAGGACAAGCTCAAATAATAGAAATTTGGAGGAGGAACAACAATGAAAGGAGATCCTAAAGTAATCAGCGTGCTCAATTCCCTTTTAGCGGAGGAATTGACCGCTATCAATCAATACATGGTTCATTCCGAGATGTGTGATGACTGGGGATATGAGAAGCTTCATAAGTCCATCGAGAAACGAGCTATCGATGAGATGAAACATGCAGAGAAGCTGATTGGTCGTATTCTTTTTTTGGAAGGCACACCAATTGTTAGTAAATACAACCAAATCTTTATTGGCACAGACGTATCAGAGATGTATGAAAACGATCATGTAGCGGAAGCGGATACGATAAAGAGCTACAATTCAGCCATCGCCCTTTGTGGAGAAGCTCGGGATTATGCCACGCGCGATATTCTAGAAGCGATTCTCAAGGACGAAGATGCCCATATCGATAATATTGAAGCCATACAGGATGAAATAGAGCAGATGGGCATACAGGTTTTCCTTTCCATGCAGCTAGGCTAGCTCTTGCGATATTTTTGAATATGAAGGCTGTATCACAACTGTTCGTAGGCTCATGACAAATTTGTGCAAAGCTGGTTAAGCAGCATTGCAATGTAGCGCAAACTTGACAATGCGATTAGACAGGTCACCTATTCCTGGGCCATATCTCTACCTTGTATTTCCGCATGTCGCAGGAACAACGATCAGCGTATCATGGAATGACCAATTCATTGGTTCGCAAGGCG
>JAAYWE010000334.1 GCA_012516755.1 Treponema sp. | reverse complement strand
AAGGACCTTCGAACTGAAATGATAGAGGGAGCATCGTATTTGCGATTTGGGGCCGAACTCTATCGGGAAGCGCGAACAGTTCCCACAATTGAAGCTGGAACTGCGAATATTCCGCTTGTGCAGGACAAGTACGGAGCTCAAGTAGGTCAGTGGCTGCGCCTGCCATTATCGGGGACAGCAACAATTTCTGGCGCGGCGCTTTGGAGGCTCTTTGACCAGAATTTTCACAGTATCACGTCTAGCCGTAGCGATTCGGATGGAGAAGTGACATGGTCGGGCACGCCCGCAGGCGCCGAAGCAAAAGGCGCCGAAGAAAAACCGGAAGACATGGCTGGGACTCATGGCGCGACGGGGGCATGGTTGGTGGTGTATGCCTCGTCTGATTCAGGCGCAACAGTCTGCTTGAGACAAAAGGCCAGCACGGAAAATGTCTCTTTAGGCAAGGCGCCTCAAAAACTGTCGGGCCTTGTACCAGTGGCCACCTATGGAGAGGGATGCAGCTATCGCAGCGAGATCGGAGGTTACACGGTGCTCAGCTTAAAGGGAAGCTGGCACGAGATGGGCAGGCAATACGGCGCCCTCGCGGCATTAGAGCTCAAAGCGTTTTACACCGCAATCGAAAAGGACCTTGCGGCGCGTGGACTTGGCCAAGAGCATCGAGACGCAATCGAGGCGACATACCAAACCTATACCCCCGAAATGAAACAGCTCATGGAGGGTATGGCAGAAACCTCGGGCTTGTCATTGGCGGAGCACAAATTGCTCGACGCATCATTCTATTTGCTACCCGATTTTGTCATTGAAGCGGCACAAGCCCGCGCGGCCTGTTCGGGCATTGCGGTTTCCAGTCCCAGAACCGCCGATGGCAAGCTCTACTTTGCCCGCAACTGGGACATGACTCAGGATGCAATGCGGCCTTATCTCCGTTACATGGCACTCGTTGCCTTTAATCCGACGAAGTCAGAAGTACCTACAGGATCGGGGAGCGGCGCATCTGGTCCTTCGTTCGCGTTTGCGAACGTAAGGCCGATTGGCCAAGTGTATGTGGAAACGGGTATCAACGAGCGCGGTATTTTTGTCGAACTCAACAACGGTTCGGCTTCTGACCCGAACACAAACCCCGAAGCGCGCTTCTCAGTGGCATCGCTTTTTGAGTTCTTAAGGACGAGCGAAACCTTCGACCAGATGGTGCAAAATATCGTGAACACGCCGATGGATGCCTCGTATATCATCCAAGTGGCAAGTGCGGAGCGCGCAGTTTCGGTGGAAAAGCCCACTTTTGACGCTCGAGTGATCGAGCAGCATGATGGCGCGCTCTATGCGCTCAATAATTTTGCTCGACCAACCTACGAACCATGGAAGGGAAAGATCGTCGAGCTGCCGGACAATGCTTTCGACGACAGGCAAGTTTGCCTTGATAGAATGTTCGCATCGCAAGAATGGCAAAAGGGGGTAGATCTCGCTATGGTCAAAGCGATGATGGACAAAACCATTCAGCAAGGCGGACCAGCGGTGGAAGGTGATCTCTTTGGAACAGTGCTGCAAGTCATTGTAATACCTGAAGACATGAGACTGCTTTTCCGTGGCTATGGCTATTCGGACTGGGCAGACATCGATTTACTTGAAATCTTTGGATGATAATTTGAAAAGCAATTTAGCAAAGCGATGAATGCCGAGAGGCGATCTTGCGCTCGAACGCTTGCATGCGCTCGGGCGCGATCCCTTCGCCAGCTTCATTTCGATCCGCTCTTGCTTAGGGCTCAGCCTTCCATCGCCCTATACAGCTCAAGGGGATTTATTCCCTCAAGCCCAAGTACTCGCCGTAGGTTTGTTGCTTATGCTTGCCTTCTGAATGCTTCAAGATGATTTTTTGAAGCATCTCTCAATCTAACAAACACTGCAACAATGTCAGCATAGCGCGGATCGGCAAGAATGGGCTGAGCAAGAAATCTCTCATACATCGCAATGTTATCTATCTCAGCACGAATTCCAGTTTCCGCAGCCTCTTTCAGTGTCGTGGGAACGTAAATGTAACTGCTGGCGTTGTTCTCCGGGACTTTTAGGGAATAGGAAGTGAAAAGCAGCTTGAGCCATGCGATATGTTGTCCCTCTGCTTCTTTAATATTGGAGTACGGAGCCATATAACCAAATTTTTCCATGATAGCTTCATATTCTGCTTCAGCCACGTATTCATCTTGAATAGCATAGGAAAGCATGGATTCTATAGTAAGCTGCGTGTCAGCTTTTGCGGCTGAATTGCCGTACAGCGGTAGAGGGTTCTGTGCAAAACAAGCGAAAGTACTAAGAAGTCCAATAGCAATTAATGAAAGCAGTTGCTTATTCATCTTTGATCTCCTTGCGGTTTGTCTACTTTATAGTCGCCTAAAGTGCGATTGTGGTTGCAAAAACCGCCGCGGATAGTGCAAGATTTAGTTCGCAATTTGGAGCAGATAGGTGATGCTACATATGGCCAGATTAAAGGGCTTAGAACATCAGCGTATGGATGCTTTGGCCGGGTCATGGTTTTGTATTCTATAAAGCTCATGATTCTTGGCATTATCGATATCGTAAAGCCGGAGAACGCTGAGGAAAAAAGTGAATCAGGCTTAAGAGCGCGACTATATATTTTGCCTTGTTCAATGCTATTGCGCGATCGAGATCTATCTACCTCTTTTTTTACTGTCTTCGCATTCTGAGAAAGTTGCTCAAAAGCCAATATTGCCGCGCCGTCTTTGACGTGCGATGTCCAATAGGATCTCATCTGTGTACTTTGCGGTTTCGGGATGAAAGGCATTAATCGCGCCATTGCGGTCGGGCTCGGTAACAATGATAACTCTTTCGTTTGCTGCTAATCCCTTGAGTATTCCACGAGCGGACTCATCTGGAGTTATTGCGGATTCGGGAGGGCCTCCGACTTTATCATATATGGGCGTTGCAACGGTACCAGGAATGACAGTAGAAAAACGAATGTTCTCATCCCAAAACTCATAGCGCAGCGAACCGGTAAGCCCTACCAAGGCGGATTTGGTGGCCGTGTACATGCTCTGATAGGCCATCGGTGAAAAAGCCGCTCCTGAGGCGGTATTTGCTATATGTCCGCCTCCTTGTGCGCGCATGATGGGCAATACCGCTCGGATACCATATAAAGCACCAAAAAAATTGATATCAAAGGCAAACTTCCAATCGGCATCTGTTGTATCGTCGAAAGCCTTGAACAACGCAAGACCGGCATTATTAAAAAGGAAGTGAATTTGACCGCTTCCAAATTTCGCCGCCTTTTGAATCATCTCATAGACCTTTTCCTGCTTGGTAACATCGGTTTGAATTCCCAGGACTTTTCCAGGGTATTCGTTCTCAAGCCTCGCGCTTTCTTCTTTCAATTT
>JAAYWE010000333.1 GCA_012516755.1 Treponema sp. | reverse complement strand
ATATGGCCCGTAAGCTCTAAAGATTTCCTTTCTATAGATACCCAGTTTCCCAAATTCCTCTATATATTGTGCGCTTCTAGGGTCGATTATTTCTTTCCCCTTGAGAGGAGAGATTTCTTTGCCTCCGATGTAGCCAATACGCGAAATACCCAGCTCAGCAAATCTCTTTGCGATTGTTCCGATAGATTTTCTGAAATCTGCACATACAACATCTATGTTTTTCAAATCAGGATCGAAGTCGATGCATACAGCGTTCTTTTCTTTCTTTAGAAAATTTAGCAATGATATATCGCAGCCACCCTCGCTGCCGATAATGATCGTTGCCGATCTATCAAAAGAGAGCAATGCAAGGTCATTTCTATTACTATAGTAAATGTCATCTATTCGTATTGCTCGTCTTGCCGCCGCCATTTTTAGGGCAAGCACGAAATGCAGGTTATTCCGATTATGGCTATAACCGCGATTATGATAATACCACCTATCATCGCATTTGCATTTGCACAGAAGCACATAATAGAAGGCATGAGTGGAGCACTGAAAGGATAGAGCATGAACACATCATATGGTGCAGAATGCGACTGGCAGAATCACAAGCTTCTCCATATAGATCGGCTACCTGGACGATCATACATAAAACGATGGAAAGATGTGCAAGGAGCCTTACGAGACGATGAATCAGAACAACTGGGGTTTCGGAACTTGAATGGATCATGGAAATTCCTTTTTCTTGAGGCTCCTGAGCTTTCTCCTTTTGGATTCGAAAAGCCTGATTTCGATGACGGCGCTTGGGAAGATATCGAGGTGCCATCGCATTGGCAGCTAAAAGGTCATGGAAGGCCACATTATACAGACCTATATTATCCATTTCCCGTGAGGCCGCCTTTTGTCCCGAGAGCAAATCCAACCGGAATATATCGGCGTCAGTTTTTTTTGGATGATCTGTCGCGTCGTCAGATTTTGAGATTTCATGGTGTGGATTCTGCATTCCATGTTTGGATAAATGGAAAGCTGGCAGGGTTTTCTAAAGGTTCGCGCCTGTTGTCGGAATTCGATATCACTTCTTTGGTTAGAGTTGGCAAAAACGTAATTGTGGTAAGAGTATATCAGTGGTCTGATGGAAGCTATCTGGAAGATCAGGATATGTGGTGGCTCTCAGGAATATTCAGAGATGTCGAGATATACGAAGTCCCACTTGTTTCGTTGTTCGATGTGTCACATGAGGTATCCTTCGATGATATATATAAGAATGCACTTCTAAAGGTCGAATTGCAGATAGAAAACAAAACCGAAGAAGTTCGAGAAATCGAATGTGTCATATCAATTTATGATGAGAATGATTTCTGCATAAATAAGAAGAGAATTGATACAGAAGTTGGAGCTTTCAGCATATCCAAGGAAGAGATATCAATCGAGGTTAAAGATCCCAAAAAATGGTCTGCTGAAATACCTAATCTATACACGCTCGCAATCGAGCTATCCAGCAAAGATTCTATTCTGGAAGTTGCGAGCCTCCGAATAGGATTTCGCGCCATAGAGATACGCCAGAATAATTTTCTCGTGAATGGACGAGCAATCAAGCTAAAGGGTGTAAATCGTCATGATTTTCATCCTGATTCCGGAAGATATGTCACCAGGCGGACGATGCTTCAAGATGTTCTTCTGATGAAGCAGCATAATATCAACGCTGTCCGTACTTCGCACTATCCCAATCATCCCTATTTTCTCGAGTTGTGCGATTATTTTGGCCTTTATGTCATAGACGAGACCGATCTCGAGACCCATGGATTCGAGTGGATCGATGAGAGCACAAGGCTTGTGAACGATCCTGAATGGATGCCAGCCTTTGTGGATCGCATCGAGCGCATGGTACTCAGAGATAGAAACCATCCATCGGTTATCATGTGGTCATTGGGAAATGAGTCTTCAATGGGAGATAATTTGAAGGCTATGGCTTACCGAGCTAGATGTCTCGACTCCAGTCGGCTTATTCACTATGAAGGGGATGCACAATGCGAAGTAACCGATGTATATAGCACAATGTATACCAGAATGCCCAGATTGCTAGAAATTGCCAAAACAGAAGGTAAGCCTCATATTCTCTGTGAGTATGCTCACGCTATGGGGAATGGGCCGGGTGGGCTGGCTGACTTTCAGGCCATCATAGAAGCATATCCGCGACTGCAAGGCGCTTTTGTATGGGAATGGATGGATCATGGCATTAGGAGGCGAGATAACAGAGGACGAGAATGGTTCGAATATGGAGGGGGCTTTGGAGATGTGCCTAACAATCGAAATTTCTGCATTGATGGGCTCGTCTTTCCTGATAGAAGGCCATCTCCTGGTCTTTTAGAATATAAGAAAGCAATAGAGCCCATACATACTAGCCTCATCGACGCTGAAAACCTGATTATAAACATCGATAATAAATACGATTTTATGGACCTGGGTGATATTGAACTTCAATGGAGGATTCATACAAATGGCATCATCCTTTCTGAAGGGAAAATGCGTACCCCTGCAATTCCTCCTCGCCAAGGCGAAAAGGTCGCTATTCCCTTTGATCTAGAATCATGGAGAAAGAATCATGCATATGAGAGAGCAGAGAAAGCAAAAAATCTAGCCAATATAGGCGATTGCGATGAGTTGTTATCAAGGGGAAGATATGGGAATTCTGTGTTTCTCAATATCGACTATGTCCTTGCTGAAGATATGCGATGGGCAAAAGCTGGACATGTCATAGCCACAACACAATTCGAGTTATCCAGCAAATCGTTGTTTCAAAAGCCAAGAATTACAAAGAAGCCAGCACAATTCCCAGTTTCGTCTAGCATCGATCATGAGCACTCTCGACAAAAGATCGCTATCTTTGGAGAAGATTCGGTATATGAATTCGACTCGCTTTCAGGATCATTGAGATCCTGGATATATAAGCGGCACAGACTGATTGAAAAGGGTCCATCTCTCAATTTTTGGCGTGCACCCATAGATAACGATATGCATATCCTCCCTAATTGGTGCGAAAAATATTTCCTCCATCTTTTTCAAGAAGATGCTAGAGAATTCGAGCTGCAGAAAGAAAGTGGAGAAATCATTGCAAGAAGTCTGATTTGGGCTTCACCTCCTAGTCAGGGATGGGGATTCGAATGCAATGCTAGATATATCATTAGAAATGATCGCTGGTGGCGGATGGAACTCTTTGGCAAGCCGTATGGAAATTGTGCCGCATCTCCAGAGATGATTCCTCGAATAGGCATTAAATTGACGCTTCCCTTGGATTTTGATGCTATACGATGGAGAGGGTATGGCCCAGGCGAAGCATATTGCGATAGCAGAAGTGCTCAACGCGTGGATATTTGGAAGGCATCAATTGCACAACTGCATACACCATATATAAGACCGCAGGAGAATGGCAATAGATATGGCACTGATGCAATTTCGATTACAGATAGACAAGGTTTTGGATTAGCGATAATTTCCGAAAAGCCAATCGAATTCTCTTAT
>JAAYWE010000332.1 GCA_012516755.1 Treponema sp. | reverse complement strand
GAAACAGTTTGTTTTCCGAGAAATGTCGCGAATATGTTGAATCGCCTTGTCGTATACTTAGGTTGGCATAATTATGAAAAACCTTACAGGATTGGAAGGCATATCGTTATGACGCATGCTGAAGTAGCTGGTATTGAAAGAGAAGCGATTTGTAAGGCTAGAGAGAAGCAGTTCCAAGAACGAGCTTTCCTAAGCAGAGCAGGATTGTCGCTTCTTGATAAAAAGCTATGGCTTAGGAGTTTCCCAACTCCCCTTAAGAGAAAAGCGGAGTATGTACCTGCTTATGCTTATGCATGAGATACTCTCCTTCCAAATCTATTAGAAAAACACACAAGGTTCGTAACAGTAGTGAAGTAAAACTAAAAGCAATTTGAATTTGGGCCCTGCTGGACTTGAACCAGCGACCTACGGATTATGAGTCCGCAGCTCTGACCAACTGAGCTAAGGGCCCGACATTTCGCCTCGGCTATTATGCGGCGCTCCACGAATCTATCAGAACAGCGTAAAAAAGTCAACGCAAGGTGAGCAATTGAGTCTATTGCAGGCGCTCGCTACAATAAGGCGCCATGGATATCGAACTTGTGATCGATGCGGATTCCCGCCTCGAAAAGGTGCAACTCGCTATAGTGGAGCTAAGAGGCTTGGACTGGCAGACTGCGTCTTTCAAAACCGCGCAGAATCCCGACTATGTTCCCACACGTGCCAAAGAGATACTGCGCGAAATTCGAGCTTGGCCTTCAGCCCATTTCGAGGCGCGCAAAAAAGCTGTGCGAGATATGCTGAGAAATGGGAATTACAAGCCAGCAGGGCGCGCAAAGCCTTCTTCGGAATACCTTTTGCAGGCTGCGATCGATGGCGATTTTCCTATGGTAAGTTTTTTTGTGGATGCGGTAAATCTCGCAAGCCTTAGATATCTCTACCCAATGAGTATCTTCGATAGCGACAAAGCGGGCATGAGCCTCCTTGTTCGATTGGGTGCGCCCAATGAGGAATATATCTTCAATACATCCGGACAGATTATCGATCTCGAAGACCTACTCTGCATATGTGCGCTGGATCCGCATATTGAGCTATTCAAGGAAAAAGCCATAGAAAAAGATATGATATCGGGCACTTTAAATGATCGCGTTATCTGCGGCGTCCACGGTGTTCCCATCGCTAACCCAGTGCGCGACTCCATGGCGACGAAGCTCTTTGAGGGAGCGCACAATGCGGCTGTCGTTATCTATGCACCTCGCAATGACGAGAGAGATCTCGAAGCAGCGGCTCACGATGTCGCAGAATGGTGCGGCCAAGCTTGCAATGTGCCTTGTGTGCGAATCCTGCCTTAAAGGCGCAATACATTCATAATCGCGCTATCAATAGCCAAGTCCAAGCTTCGTAACACTACGCCAAGACTGGCAAAACTATAGAGATGCCATAATCTGATTGTTATTACCTTATAAGGTATGATATTGACATATACCCTTTAGGGTATTATTATAGGATATACCTCATAAGGTATTGAGTTACCTCAGAGGCTTTCAAGATCTGGAGTTTTTCAATGGACTATTTGATAAGCATTCTGCCACAGCTGGGTATGTCGCTCCAAATAACAAGGAAAATGTTAGGGCTCACCCAAAGAGAGGCGGGCGAACGCGTTGGTCTTCTGCCCAAGACAATTTCAGCGCTCGAAAATCATCCTGCTTCTTGCTCGATAGAAAGCCTTTTTAAATATCT
>JAAYWE010000331.1 GCA_012516755.1 Treponema sp. | reverse complement strand
TGTTAAGAAATACGCCGCATGCACCGCGGTGATATGCTCCCCTAGACTTTTTGTTTGCGGGTCATTGGAAAGCACAAACGAATGAAGAAGCGGCTTGTCAAGCATTTCTTGCAGACCACGAAGATGACGTGTATAGGTCGCTAGCGCGCGCTCCGCCATCCTAATTTCGAAGGCAAAATAACCTTCCGGTAGCTCAATGAGGAGATCTATCTCTTTACCATCAAAGGTGCGCAAGTAAAAGAAGTGCGCATCCACAAAGATGCAGCGTTCCTGTTTAAAAAGCTCCGCGATAACGAGGCTTTCAAATTCTTGCCCATTAGGGGCGCCGCGCTTTTGTATGATCGCTTGGAGCACCCCATAGTCGAGAAAATGCAATTTCGGTGCCTTAACAAGCTGCTTGCTTTTGTTTCGCTCCCAGGCAGGCAAAATCAGCGTCTGATAGCTCATTTCGAGATAGCGAATATAGCGCTGGACAGTCTTGGTCGATATGCCGATTTGTTGTGCGAGGCCTGAATAATTCAAAATAGCACCTGTCTGAAACGCCACATAGCGCTGAAGCCTTACAAAAGGCTCCAAATCCCTTAACGCTGCGAGATCGCGCACATCGCGTTCAAGATAGGTTCGCACATACTGTAAAAGCCACAGATAGCGATCCTCGTCATCGAGTTCGGGATTTACAAGCGCCGGATAGCCGCCAAGGCGCGTGTAAAAATCCCACGCCCTGAGTTTTTTCGCATATGCGGGGTCGAGCGCAAAATCGGGTAACAGCGATTTGATATATTCTTGAGTATTATCTAGTGCGCTCAGCAGTTTTTGAAATGGCGAAGGCACCACGGGCTCAGCCCAATTTTCAGTTTCGAGTTCTGGCACTGTAAGCGGATAGAGTTCCACAATGATACAGCGACCGGCAAGGCTTTCGCGGACTTTTTCCAATAGAAGAAGCTGGCTAGAGCCCGTAAAGATATATCGAGGCTCAGTCCACTGGTCGTAGACCGATTTGATACTCTCAATGAGCGATGGCTCTTTCTGGACCTCATCGAGAATGGCCTTTGGATAGAGCTCTCTCCATTGTGCTGCAGTGAGGCGTGCGTAAGTGCCTCGCAAAATCGGATCCTCGATGGACAGAAACTGATAATCTGGAAAAAGCGTGCGCGCGAGCGTTGTCTTACCGGTCTGGCGCCCCCCTGTCAGGACGATGATGCGATTTTCTGGCCTTTTCATGCGATTCATCAAAAAAGAAACGATTGTACGGTTCTTCATGCCTAAAATTATAATATATTATGGAGCAAAAGTCCATAAATTAGGCTAATTTATGGAATACATTTCAAACACCCAGCAAGCTCATCAAGTTCTCTCTGGTGAGCAAACGTGCATCCTCATGGTGTTCAAGAAAGGGTGCAACATCCGAGGCAATCGCTCCAAAATCTACCTGTGCGCTGCGCTCCTTGATCATGATTCGCCAATCCCCATAATCCTCAATCCCACTTTGCGCCATGGCAGCAAGCAGCAGAATCGGATTCGGCTCTATAGGAGGCCGCCTACTTTCATACCAGAGCAGATCATACCAATCGCGGCCCTTTACAAACGGCCGCGTCAGGATCGCATGGACCTTGCCTGCCATGAGCGATGCAAGGTCATGATACCGCACTGCAAAAAGCATGTGGCGATTCACGATGCTCGAGCTCATCGTTGCGCCCTGTGGTGGATTGGTATCGATCTTGATCTTGATTGAAATCTTTTCAGATGTGTGGCTCGACAGCCCCACTTCTTTCATAATTCCTGCAAAACCAACCCACGCAACATGGACAGTATGTGTAGCATTCCATGATACTGAGACCTCATAGCCTTGATAGCTCAAATCCCTTTTGATTTTGCGCATCCAAAGCACAGGCTCGTATCCGTCGGCAGATTCACGCGAAAAATCGAGGTCCTCGGAATAGCGCGGCAGATTATACAAAAATCGCAGCGCCGTTCCTCCCATAAACACGATTGAGCGAAAGGCCTGCGATTCGTGAAGACTTCGCATGATCAGCGCTTGGATATATTCTCGTACCACATTGAGCCGATCAGTGGGGTCAGAAACCGTGCGAGCCAATGCAAGGAGTTCGTGCTTCATAGCAGCACTCCCCCTGAAACGCTGTCGGCATAGGTTTGCCAGTATTTTGCTGCCCGAATGAGCCTTGGAATCTTCGAGGCTCGTGCGAAATCGATAACAAGGGCGGTATCGATCACCTTTGGCTCGAATCGAAACGATTCCATGCGTGCTGCCGTCCACTCGCCACCTTCCAAGTACCATAGATCGAGCAATGCCTTTTCTGGTGTTGCCACTCTGACCTCTTGCGAGAGAATAGTCTCGATGCGGTAGGAATCAAAAAGCGATGGTTTTATGGTTCGATAGCGAAACACGCCAAAGCGATTCTCAAAAGTCCGTGTCGGTCGCGTCGTGATGGACGTGTACCATGCAGTTTTCTCAGGGATCACACTATACCAAGAGAGCGCCCATCGCTCAGAGAGATAGGAAGGCGCATAGAGCATATTCGCGATATACGCTGCATTGAGGGTAGCGCGGCGATACGGCTCTGCAAATGTGTAGAGCCCTCGCTTGAGTTCTAGGATCTTGCCAGCTCTCTTCAGCCTCGAGAGTCCAGTTCGCACGGTCTCCTTTTTTTCCTCAAAGAGCGTGCAGACCATCGCAAAATCGAACATCGGCTGGTCGCCAAGCCTCTCCAATAATTGCTCAAACTTCATCGATTACGATAATACACATAAATGTATATTTTTGTAAATGATCGCCTTCATTTGCCTTTCATATCTAAGCGCGCCAAGTCCAGACTGCTCCATCCTGTCGAGATATTTCTCACGAAATCGCAAAAAATATCTGGATATTTTTCACGCTTTCGTATAAAATATCCGCATGATCCCTCGTAAAGACCTCGATAGGCTTCTAAAGCAGGCTACGAATCATTCTCTCAGCATCATCATCGGTGCGCGACAAGTCGGCAAATCCACACTGCTGGGCATGATTCGAGCGCATCTTGCGCAGCAATCTGAAATGTTTAATCTTGAGAATCCTCTTCATCTCTCCTTATTTAATGAAGGATATACCTCATTTATCCGCACGATTCGCACAAAACTCATTTTCATCGATGAATTCCAGTACTGCAGCAATATTTCTTCTATTCTGAAAGCGGTATATGATCTCAATCCTCAAATAAAGATTTATGCGACAGGTTCATCCTCTATGGAGATTCAAACGCATCTCAAGCAGTCGCTTGCAGGTCGAAAACTCGAGACAGTCCTCTATCCTTTGACTTATGGCGAATGGCTCTATCAAGAGGATGCATCGCAAAGGCCGCCATTATCGCCCCATATCGAGGAAGTCACACCGCCCGATGAGCTCGAAGCGCATCGCGCACGCCTCCGTGAATTTGTGCGCTATGGTGCACTTCCAGGGCTCACTGCGCTTTCAGATGACCTTGAAAAGAGAGAGTATCTCTTCGGAATCTATCAAACCTACATCGCAAAAGACATCAAGGCTTTTCTTAAGGAAGAATCGGTACTCTCGTTTAATAAAGCGATCACCTGGCTCGCGCTCAACAATGGTGCACAACTCAAGAAAAGTACGCTTTGCAGCGTCGCAGGCATCTCGAGCCGACAGATCGAGCGCTATCTCGACGTCCTTGCGGGTACTTTTGTGCTCGCGCTCGTGCCACCGCTTTCCACCAATAAAGGAAAAGAGCTCACCAAAACACCGAAGTTCTATCTCTACGATCAAGGAATTATCAATAGCATCATCCAGGATTTTAGGGATATCGATCGAAGGCCCGATGCAGGGATCCTCAGAGAGCAATTTGTCTTCTGGGAACTCAAAAAACATCTCGACATTCGCTATTCGCTCTATTACTGGTGCACTGCCGATGGCAAGGAAGTCGACTTTGTGCTCAAAAAGGATCAGCAGCTCCTGCCTATTGAGGTCAAATCCTCCTGGCAGCCTCCTCTCCTTCCTTCTGGCTTACGCCATTTTCTGAGCTTCTACCCAGAGACCAAAAATGCGGTGGTGCTTTACGATGGCCCAGAATATACAAGCCGCCATGACCATTGCACGATCTATTTTGCACCGATCCACAAAGCCTTCGCAGCCCTCAGCCTTTTATAATGACAACGGGATTGTTGTGTCTTAGATTTTCTACACCTGCACGGTACTCGGCTCCAAGAGCGTAGGCAGAGCTTCTTTGGTGATCACGCGCACCTCGCTCTTGTAGGTGTCGAGCCATAGCTTCGGAACCTTGGCCGCGCTGTCGCGCAATTTGATCTCGTAGCCAGAAAGCGCGCCATTTTCCTCGATCACAAGATCGAGCTCTTTCTGGTCGTAGGTTCGCCAAAAATAAAAATTGGCATAGCGGTGCTCATACTCATATTTTTTTAAGAGCTCCATCACTACGAAATTCTCCCACAAAGCACCAACATCGTTGCGCAGCTGGATAGGCCTAAAGTCGTTGATCACCGCATTCCTCACACCCACATCATAGAAATAATATTTAGCGCTCTTGCGTATTTCGCTCCTAAGATTGCGCGAAAAAGCCCCAACTCTTTTGATGATAAACGCCTTTTCAAGCAGATCGAGATAGCGCTCTACCGTGTTTTTGCTCAAGGCTGTCTGTGTGGCAAGCTCGTTGAGAGAAACTTTGTTTCCAACTTGGAAGGCAAGCAGCCGCACAATGTCCTGCAATTTCTGTGAATTCCGAAGCTGTTCCAGCGCCAAAATGTCCTTAAACAAATAGCTATTGCGTAGATTCACCAGGTATTCGGCCTTTTCTGCGGCGCTACCCAAGCCAAGCACCTCAGGATAGAGTCCAAAGACGAGGTACGCCTCGATCTCGCGATAAATATCGGCCCATTCGCGTTCCTGTCTCAATTCCAAAAGAGAAATTGGGAACAAGCGTCGCTCTACACTTCTTCCTGTGAGCGGTTCAGAAGACCCTTGAGACAGTGTGAGCATGCTCGACCCAGTGAGCACAATCGATTTTTCCGGAAAGAGATCGATGAGGAGCTTTGCACACGCGCCGATTTGAGGGATATACTGTGCTTCGTCGATGAAGATGATATCGTATGGCGAAAAGAAAAGCCGGTAGGTTTCGATTTTTCTCGAACCGAGAATCGAAGCGAGCTCGAAGTCGTCGCCTACACCTCGAAATACTTTTACTATTGAACCATTGAAGGCGCCGGTACCCGCGGTCTGCGCACCCTGAAGCGCACGTTGCGCCGACGGACTTTGCAGGTTCGCGATTACCCTCTCCATCAACATTGTCTTGCCTACCCGCCGTGCTCCATAGAGCACTACCACCTTGCCTTTTCGAAGAAGCGAGCCAGGCTCTACTTCGTACATCCGCGGAATCCGTTGCACACGGCAAGTATCGCGCTTAATAGAAAAATTGTCAATAAATTGACCAAATTAGGCAAAATATTGTCAGTTAAATGACAATATTAATTATATTATCTATGGCTCGTCCCCGCTTTGCATTAGAAAACTGCTTTACTTAATGACTTTTGAAAGAGCCTCGGCCTTTAATAATTTATATAGTTCTGGAATATTTCTTTAAACGACGATCCAGATTCTTTCCGTTATGATTTCTCCATATTCATGAGCAATAATGTTTCTTAACCCCGTGATCTTCTTCCACTCGACTGTTGGAAAATTATCCTTGGCCGATGAAGATAGCCTTTTTGATGCCTCTCCAATGACCAAAAGCTGCCGTTCTACTGCAAACCTACGAATTTTATCACTTTCAAATTGTTCAAAACTAATGCATTTCGTGAATTGTAGAATATCTTCGCATGCATCGACTATGTCCCATAAGTAAGCCTTATCTTCAATGCTATATTGCATAAATCTCCTTTGCAGATCTAAGAATCGATTCTCTTCTGAAAGGATTTCGCAGACTATTCTTTTCTACTATGTCCACCTTTCTTTGAAATATTCTCTCAAATTGTTCCTGAATCTCTAAAACATCAAAATAAGAATATGCCCTATCAGGGGATAATTCTATAAGCAAATCAATATCACTATTAGGACTAAAATCATCGCGAATAGCAGATCCAAATATGGATATTTTCTGAATAGAAAACTTGTGAGCGATTGTGGCTATTTGTGAATCATCGATTTGGATCAAGATTTGTTCCATAAATCAAATATCTTTCTCCTCTTATATTTTGTCAATTACCTCAAAATTCCTTATTATTTGACGATTTTTCAAGTCTTAGGTATGGAGAGCAATCATTGCGCATCGCTATCTATCTATTTATCTATCTATCTATTTATTTATCCTATCAAAATATCCTAAATCGCTTGAAATTATATATAAAAATGTCCTATAATATCTCCTATGGAACGTAAGGCACTCGATGTGCTCATCGAATGGAAGGCAAGAGCCAATAGAAAGCCCCTCATAATCCGCGGCGCTCGACAAGTCGGCAAGACTGAGCTCGTTCGTATATTTGCTCGCCGGGAGTTCGACTCGCTCATCGAGATCAATTTCGATGAGTATCCTCAAAAAGCAAGCCTCTTTTCAGACGATGATATACAGAACGTCTTTCGCTTCATCGAAATCGATGCGAACCAAAAAATTGTGCCTGGCAAAACGCTCCTCTTTCTCGATGAGATTCAGTCAGCGCCAATGGTGCTTGCTCGCCTGCGCTATTTCTACGAAAAGATGCCCGCGCTGCATGTCATCTGTGCAGGCTCGCTCCTAGATTTTATCCTCTCTGAACCTGACTATTCGGTGCCCGTTGGACGCATTGAGTTTCTGTACTTAGGGCCGATGACCTTCGAGGAATTCTTGCGTGCGCGAGGGCAGGAGCAACTTCACGAGTATCTCAATTCTTATACGCTTGCCACGCCAATGCCCGAAGCGATTCATACAAAATTGCTGGGCTTTTTAAAAGAATACTTCGTGGTAGGTGGTCTTCCTGGTGTGGTGAAAGCCTATATCGAATCGAGCCTCGATCCCATTGTCACTTCTCGGGAACAGCAGAACATCCTCCAAACCTACTATGTCGACTTTGGAAAGTACAAAAAGAAAGTGAATGTGTCTTTTCTGCAAGATATATTCAAAAAAATTCCTACACAAATAGGAAAAACGGTCAAATATACTGCATTGAATCCGCTTGCAAAATCGCTTCTTGTCAAAGAAAGCCTTGATCTTCTAGAAAAGG
>JAAYWE010000050.1 GCA_012516755.1 Treponema sp. | reverse complement strand
TCATTTGGCATTGCCTTGTCAAAGGCCTCTTCGCTCATAGCATGGTCTGAGCGCGAGGGAATTGCGCCTCCAGACCCGGGCGCCGGGTACCATAAGCGCCTTATGTGTTGTTTTGCGAGCACCATCGCGGCATCGAATCGGATTATGTTGAAATGAGCCGCAACAGACAGGATTCGCTCTTTTACCGCCTCGCGCGAAGCCGGGTTTAGAAAGTCTATCTGCGCGGTATCATTCCAGGGCATGCCTGTTCCATCGTTGCCATGGTAAATGTACCGGACTTCTCCAGTATGACGATCGAGCCTTTTGAAGACGACAGCAGCATCGCCGCGATTGTAATAATGATCCTCGAGCCAAATCCCAATAGATGGATCTCCGGAAAGATCGGGACCATTGAAGCTATAGCTAGGGAATGGACAGTATGGCAGACTCATGAATAGCTCAGGCCTTGTACGTATCCAGAGCGAGTCGATCCCCGTATGATTAGGGACCATATCGGCCGCCAGCCTTATGCCATATTGTCCACATTGCTCTCGCAACCTGTCCAGTGCCTCCCAGCCTCCGAGCTCAGGGCTGATTTCATAGTCGAATAGGGAGTAAGCCGAAGCGGCTGCTTCTGAGTTTCCACAGAGTTTTTTTATTTTTTCGCTTGCTGGACTTCTCTGCCAGATTCCGATAAGCCATAATCCATTGATCCCTCGCTCGGCCATGATTATGAGCTCTTCCTCGGGAATCTGATCCAGGCGGGATATCTCTCTTGAGTAAGTTCTTGAAAGCTGGTGTAACCAGACAAGGGCATTTTTTGCAATAAGCACAAGAGAAGGCATCCAGTTCTTGTCGGGGCTGAATTTTTCATATTCATGGAAGCTGCTTCTATACTGATAGGGAACAGCAAGCCCCGGCCCTGGAGGAAAATGCGGTCTGGTCTCTTCGTTGATCATGTCTATTCCAGCAAGGAGGCTGAGCTTAAAATCGCCCAAAAGAGTTCCCCAATTCTTGATTATCCATTCGAGCTGGTCCTTTAGCGAAGCAGGTGCGTGCCTGGATGGTTCTCGCAGAAAATTTATGAGGTCGAGAGATTTCCCGCCACCATAAGATAAGCCTGGCAAGGTTTTGAGAGCGTCTTCGAGACGAGCAAAAACCTGTAGGTAAGGAGTCTTTGCAGAGATAGAATCTGGCAGTGTAGTCCCTGCCGGAGAGACCCCGTCATCGAAGAGTGATCGATATGGCCAGAATGCCGGATTCTCGTTAAAAAGACGAACCAAAATTAGCTGCTCTATCGCAAGTTCTAGATTAGGCTTACTGGAGTCGTCGCCAACAGGACTCAGGGATTTTAGCCAATCCTTGGGTTCGGCAAGACCATCGTAGATGGGAGCGGGGGGAAATTCTGTAATCAATTCCTGGAGCACCTCCCAAAGCGCCTTGTTGTCTTCTGTGGAGGCGAACGCTTTAAGCGCAATTTCTTCTAGCAACTTCGAATATTGCTTTCGATATAGGTCGATGATAATCCTGAAGGCTTCACCGATCAAAGAAAGAGCTCTCAGCTCTCCTGCAGACAGCTTATATTTCTGAGCCACAAAGCGTGCGGATACGGCATCGGGCAGAGAGATAGCTCCCGAAGGCATCCAAAGGTGCTTGGGAGGAATATTTTGAGAGCGGAATTCTCTGAGGATCTGTAAAGCCATCGATAAGCTCCTTTATCAACTATACTAGTAATTTATGCCGCAAGCAACGCAAGGAACAGGAATTCATATCGGAAGATATACTAAGATCAGATCTTCTGTTATGATAACAATTTGACAAAGGAGGTCGATTTGTCTAGCCAGGTCGCCCACGAAAAGAGAAAGCAGGAAATTCTGGAAAAAGCTCTCGATGTGTTTGTAGAAGAAGGTTATGCAGATACTACTTTCCAGAAGATCGCCGAGAGATGCGGGATCACTCGAACGATACTCTATCTCTATTTCGACAACAAAAAACAGATCTTCAACGAGAGTATTAAGCGTTTTCTCTCCTCTCTCGAAGCGGAGATAGCGCTTATTGCCCGGGATCAGTACCTAACAAATGGTGAAAAAATAACCAAGATCAGCGAAATCCTGGTTGAAGCCTGCGAGAGAGAATCGAAAATGCTCTCGGTAGTCATGGATTATCTGCTGAGACTAAAAGCTTCTGGAGGAAATCCAGACGAAAAAGTAAGGCGTCGAACGGTCCGCATGCGTCATATTCTTGCAGATATCGTTATCGAAGGCATAAAGTGTGGTGAATTCAAGGAATCTTCTTCCGTAAAAGGAACAGTGGAGATGTTCTTTGCACTTGTAGAGGCTGCTGTATTTCGTCTCGTGGTACTTGGGCGAAAGGAAGCGGCAGGATTACAGGAAGCGCTTACTCCTTTTGTCGATAATATGCTGAATCCAAATTTTGAATGGAATATTGAGAACAAAGAGGACTAAAGCTTCATTGATTCGCTAAGAGCAATGCTAGCGATAAAAAAGTTCATAATTTTGTGTTCCATAATAGATACTTCGGAAATATATCTAAAGGTCACACCAGGAATGCCTTTTTCTGAGATTCTGGTTATTCCCGCATTATATGCTGCAAGAGCAGAGAATTCATCGCCATTTAGATTGATATATTCTTGAAGATGGCCTATCCCGAGTCTTGCATTTTGATATGGATCGTAGATCGATTTTTCGCTTATCTTGCCATATACCGATGAATTGAGCTGGAAAAGACCACTATTGAGTGTACCCGTTCGATTGGTAGAACGAGCTCTTGGATTGTATCGACTCTCGACATAGGCAACCGCAAAAGCAAGACTAGGTCGCATATTATGAGCCACGGCATTATCCAAAATCGCTCTAGCTACACGTTCCGAATTAGTTATAGCAGAAAAGAAATCAAGGACTTCATTTTTTGTCTTAGGATTAGTATAAAGCTTCAGAATTGGATCATCATAATTATTGATATTACCGATATTTATTGAGAACATAATACTTGATGATTTATTATTTGATTTATAAATTGAAATGGTTTCGCATAACCTTGCGGCTTTAGAAATAACAAATAATAATGCAATACAGAAAGAAGCAATAAATACAAGCTTTATCACTCTTTTTCTTTTAATACTATTTGAATTACTATCAGACTCCATTCGGAATATCCTCCCGAACCTCAATATAATTAGCGCCCATAAATAAAAAGTTGTCAAGATAATAATGCCGATTTATAAAAAATGTCAATGCGCCAAAGCGCGAAAATATTTATCTCATAATAGAATTAATATTTAGCTAAATTACGATAACCTCCTATGAATATATATTGCAATGTGTTGATTTTCCGATAGTATTGTGTTTTGATTGTGCAAATAAAGGAGATTATAGATAATGGCTCGCGTCAAAACAAAAGAGAAGCGAACGCTTATTCTTGAGACTGCAAAGAGGCTTTTTGCTACTAAAGGGGAGAGTGTTTCGATGAATGGAATAGCCAAAGAGATCGGCATTTCCGTTGGTAGTATTTATACATATTTCCCTTCGAAACAATCGCTTATAGAGACGATTATAGAAGAAGGCTGGGACGAGTATCGGGTTTGGGTAGAAGACAGGATGGTCTCAATCATGGAGTCTGGAAAGCAGGACGATGGCATAGGATTATCGCTTTGCGCATTGTCCTTCTTGGTGGATGAAGCGCTTCCAAAGCTCTTCAGCGATGTTGAACTCATTATGATTTTGCTAGCTGGGGCAAGCTCCAATGCCAGGCTTGAAAAGAAGCTACAGTACCTAAGTTCCATGATCTCCAAGTTGGTCGAAGACTCTTCTGTTTCCCTCGAGGTTCCTCTGGACGCCAAATTCTATCGCATTGGCATAATGGTATTTCTTTTGGGAGCGCTCGAGACGATCAGGATTACTTCAAAGACAGATATCGATATCAATGCTGCCGATATTCGGGCTTTCCTGAGACAATTAATGGAGAATGCGCTCGGTCAGCCTTTGCCCGATAGGGACTGAGTGAGCGGATCCAGGGCTTTACGGCCATTGCGGCTATGCTGCCCAAAGGGCGAATAAACCTTGTGCGCCATTCAACCTCTGAATAATAGTCTTCGAGCGATTTACTTCTGAAATGCAGTAGCATTTCAGCCTCTTCCGAATCTGTAAACCAACCACAATGAAAGTCTCCTCTGGCAAATATCTCATCGCACAGAAATGAAGAATTTCCAAGGCCAAACGCCCTCATAAGCCTATCGAGATAGGCTCTGTAAGTTGTTCGGCAGGCTGGTCCTCCGCCTATATTGAATGTTCGACCTTCAATATTGGAAAGACTGCAAGCCATGGCAAAAGCGCGCCCAGCATCCTCGGTATGCACAACCTCGAAGTGCGTTGAGGGAGGCACGTCGAAGAGCATAGGATCAAAGGGAAGCCAATCGCTGGATACTACATACGATAACCTCAAAATTACCCAGGGAAGGCCACTTTCTCGAAGCAGGTTCTCGCTCTTGTTCTTTGTGATGCTATAGTTGTCGTTGGGATCAAGAGGATCGGTCGCCGAGATCCATGGATTGGCAAGCCTATCTCCGTATATTGAGACACTGGAGGCAAAGACAATTCGTGGAGGCACCGCAAGACTCTTGCATATTTCTATGATATTTCTCGTTCCCCCAACATTGATTTCTTCTGCGAGTAATGGCTTTTGATTGGATAAGGGAGGTATTATGGCTGCAAGATGGATTATCGCATCTATTCCTCCGACTCCAGCAGAACAAATAGCATCCTGGAGGCTTTTTTTGTCAGTAATATCTCCATAGAAGATCGTCAGCCTATGATGCGCATTTTTCAACAGTTCTCGTGTTCTTTTTTGCTTTTTCGAACGAGCAGAAGGTTGCTCAAAAATAAGCACCTCATGGCCTTTGGCCAACAGGGCACCGACTGCACTTGTTCCAACATTCCCAAATCCACCAGTCACTAAGATTCGCATAGTTCTCCTCACATTTGATACTATCGCTCATTATTATAATGAATGAACATTCATTCAGCAACATAGTAGTTTTCAAAAATTGAGATTCTTGCTCATTGACCTGCTCATAGGCCTTTCGTTACACTTGCCACGCTATGATTACAATCGATGAACTGCGCAGAAAATACATTGAATTCTTTAAGGCTAGAGGCCATGCTGAGATTAGCGGGAAGTCGCTCATTCCCGAAAATGATCCAACGGTACTTTTTACAACCGCAGGCATGCATCCTCTCGTGCCATATCTGCTTGGCGAACCACATCCTGCTGGCAAGAGACTGACCGACTATCAGAAGTGCATTCGTACCGGAGACATAGATATGGTCGGAGACTCCAGTCATCTTACTTTTTTCGAGATGCTTGGCAACTGGTCTTTGGGCGATTATTTCAAGAATGAGGCCATACATTGGTCCTATGAATTTCTGACAAGCCCTGAGTATCTGGGCATAGATCCTGCTAAGATCTCGGTTACCGTATTTGCCGGCGACGAATCGGTGCCGAGAGACGATCGGTCGGCTGAAATCTGGAAAAGTGTCGGCATCCCTGAAGAGAGAATCTTTTTTCTTCCACGCGAGGATAATTGGTGGGGCCCGGCAGGAGAGACAGGTCCATGCGGCCCGGACACAGAGATATTTATCGACACAGACGCACCTGCCTGTGGTCCGGATTGCAGACCAGGCTGTCATTGTGGCAAGTACTTTGAAATCTGGAACAATGTTTTTATGCAATATAATAAGAAGGCAGATGGAAGCTATGAGCTTCTTGCCCACCCTTGTGTCGATACGGGCATGGGAATTGAGCGTACTGTTGCCATGCTGCAGGGGAAAAAGTCGGTCTATGAAATCGAGGCCTTTACCCCAATCTTGAAGGTCATTGAATCTATTACCGGCAAGACTTATGGAGCCTCAGTCGGCGATCCCGAAATCGATCGAGGTTTTCGGATAATTGCAGATCATATTCGTGCAGCGACATTTATTCTTGGAGACCCTAAAGCTGTTTTGCCATCCAATATTGGGGCTGGATACGTGTTGCGGCGTTTGATCCGTCGTGCCGTTCGTCATGGACGAAAGCTCGGCATAGATGGACTCTTCCTTTCCAAGCCTGCTCAGGCTGTCATCGACATCTACAAGGGCCCATATCCTGAATTGCTTGAGAATGCCAGCCGAATTTACGAAGAGCTCGAGCGAGAAGAAAAAAAATTCTTAGAGACCTTGCAAAAAGGAGAGCATGAATTCGAGAAAATCCTGCCAAATCTCCTAAAGAATCCAGATAGAATCATGCCGGGCAGGCTTGCCTTCAAGTTATATGATACCTACGGTTTTCCCATTGAACTTACCGAAGAGCTAGCAGCAGAACATGAACTTAGGGTAGATAGGCTGGGTTTTGAGGAAGCCTTCAAGAAGCACCAAGAGCTTTCAAGGGTGGGAAGCGAACAGATTTTCAAGGGAGGATTGGCAGACAATTCGGAAATTGTAACGCGTTACCACAGCGCAACCCATCTTTTGCATAAAGCATTGCGTCTGGTGCTCGGAAACCATGTTGCTCAGAAGGGTTCGAACATCACCGCCGAACGCTTACGATTCGATTTCTCCCATCCTGCGCCTATGACACCAGAGCAAATCGCTGCTGTAGAACGAATTGTAAATGAACAAATTGCCAGAGACCTTCCTGTGACAATGGAGATGATGCCTCCAGAGGAAGCAAAGTCTGTCGGGGCTATTGCGCTTTTTGGCGAGAAATATGAGCCTATTGTAAAGGTTTACACCATGGGCGATTTTTCGAAAGAAGTATGCGGAGGTCCTCATGTTTCGCATACCGGTGAGATAGGAAAAATCAAGATCATTAAAGAACAGTCTTCGAGTGCGGGAGTGCGGCGTATCTATGCCGTGCTTGAACAGACTTAGGCTTATTTTGCTTTCATTCTTCTAAGAGCCTGAACCGCTACGCGGTCATCCTCAGGAACAAGGCGCAAAAACCATGAGCCTTCACATTCGACCCTTTGCCACCAGACTTCGCGTATAGCCTCTTCAAGGAGCGACTTTAGGCGCCATTCCCCTTCTGTGCAATCCATATCCTGCTGACAAAATATGTACTCTCCTATGCCAAGAGAGAACGGCGAAGTCCTTCCGAGATCTAAATTATTTAGAGACGTTTGTTCTATATATTTACTTTCTGCCAAACGATATACTGCTGATGGCTCGAGCGTGTCAAAGACCTTTGGTCCGTCTTCAGTCATCGTGGAAAGTCCTTCTTCTTCAAATTCCAGCAGCAGTTCAGACTGACAACAGAGAATATCCGATAGAGCCTTTGCCGCGATAATCAGAGGCTCATCGATATGGACATAGTCGATATTTCGACATAGATGCAGTATTCTGAGTTCAATCTCCATGATGCCATTTTCAAATTATATAGCCGTGATTGTCAAGGGAGATGTAAGGTTCAATAGTCTCAATGGTGCGCTTGTGGACACAAGCAGACTTAGAAGGTTTTGACGATTTCCTTATGCGAAGGCTGCTCAATGCGAAGACTGCTCAATAGGCGCATGATAATTTCCAGCAAAGATCGCTTAAAATCCCGCTGGAAATCTTCCGAAATAGGTGATAGACTGTTTCGAAATGTCCTTGCTTAATCAGATTTCTGGACCAGCCGACCTGCAGGGCCTATCAATGGCTGATTTGCGGTGCCTCTCACGGGAAATCAGGCTTAGCATAATTGAGACCGTACAGCGCAATGGCGGTCATCTTGCATCAAATCTTGGGGTTGTTGAGCTTACTATTGCGCTTCATCGAGTATTTCAATCGCCATACGATGCAATAGTCTGGGATGTTGGGCACCAGTGCTATTCTCATAAGATTTTAACAGGTCGAGCGGCTCGATTTGTAACTCTTAGGAGAAATGGGGGTCTATCCGGGTTCCCAAAGCGAAAAGAGAGCAAACACGACATTTTCGACACTGGGCATTCTTCCACAGCTATCTCTTCGGCACTTGGGCTTCTTCAGGCTCGCTTGAGTATGGGTCATGCCGGAAGAGTGATTGCAGTTGTAGGCGACGGAGCCCTTACAGCGGGTCTTTCGATGGAAGGACTAAGCAATGCGGGTCAATTGAGTCTGCCTCTTATCATTGTCTTAAATGACAACCGTATGTCCATCTCCAACTCTGTGGGCTCATTATCGAGATATCTTTCGAAGCTTTCAGCCTCTGTACAATATCAGTCCTTGCGTTCTCGTGTGGATACGATGGTTTTGAAGATCCCTCGTATTGGTGGAGCCATTTTTTCCTTTATCAACAGGACCAAGCGAGCCATAAAGGCCATATTCTTCAAAGAGAATCTCTTTGTCGATTACGGATTCGAATATGTTGGACCTATCGATGGGCACAATCTTGTCTCATTGATAAATGCTTTTGAACATATCCGTAATCTGAATAGGCCGGTCGTTGTTCATGTCGTTACGAAGAAAGGGAAAGGGCTCGAAAAGGCGGAAGAAGACCCAGAGAGTTTTCATGGCCTTGTTCCAGCTTACCCTGATATACCAGGGCCCGGGACGACCAGCCACGGAGAAAGTTTTACATCCTGTTTTGCAAATGCTCTAATAGCATGTGCCGAGAAAGAACCGCGTATGGTTGCTATAACCGCCGCTATGTCTTCTGGAACGGGGGTTTCAAAGCTAGCGGAGCACTATCCGCATAGGGTCTACGATGTGGGCATTGCGGAACAGCATGCTGTGGCATTCGCTGCTGGTCTTGCGCAAGGTGGCCTGCGGCCTGTGGTGGCCGTGTATTCCACTTTTATGCAGAGAGCAGTAGATCAAGTGTTCCAGGAAGTTGCGCTGGCTAAGCTGCCGGTATTGTTTGCTCTGGATCGCGCTGGAGCAGTTGGCGAAGATGGCGAGACCCACCAGGGAATCTACGATATCGTTCTCTTTAAAGCCATGCCGAACCTGGTGTTCTTTGCTCCTGCTGATGGTGAGGAGTTGTTGGCTTTCTTAGATCTGGCTCTTACTCTCGACATGCCTTGCATGATGCGATATCCCAAGGCTTTCTCACCTTGTCCTGATCTTCCAATAGCAGAGCTCGAGATTGGAAGAGGAGTCTTTATGCGTGAGCATGAGGATGCAAGAGTGCTTATATTGGCTGTTGGGCCGCTCTCATATATTGCGACTGATGTATCGGATGAACTAGCAATAAAAGGGATTTTTGCAGATGTCTATAATGTCCGATTCATATCACCAATCGACGAAGAATACCTTGTAAAAATCTGCTCTCGATACGAAGGAGTCTTGACAATCGAAGATGGAGTGCTGACCGGCGGTCTTGGAGAGTCTGTGGCGGGAATACTAATGCGCAGAGGAATAAAGATCAAAATATCATCCCTGGGGTTTGGTTCGGTTCCACCTCCTCAAGCGACCAGAGAGGAACTTCTATCAGGCGCAAGCCTCGACGCAAAGGGAATACAGAAGGCTCTGCATGAGCTATTGGATTTCCTGGATATCTCGAAGCAGCAAATAGCGGCAGGAATTCCGACAGACTTGTCTGGAACACTATCTACTTCCAGCGAGATACAGCATGCGCATTAGCGCAAATAGAACGCAGCTAAAGCATGATGTGAACAGGCTACGACTTCCGAACGGGCGCTCACTCGAGCTTGGCAGAGCGCCGGAACATTTAGCCTGTATCATGGGCATTGTCAATATTACCCAAGACTCCTTTTTCGAGGGTAGCAGAAGACCTGATTCGATAGCTGCAATAGAAACAGCCCTCGACATGGTAAAGCAAGGCGCATCAATCATAGATTTTGGTGCCGAATCTACGAGACCAGGTTCTACGGAAATCGATTCCGAAGAGGAGCTATCAAGAATTCTTCCTGTGCTTAATGGCTTCAGAGCCTTGAGCGACGCGGTGGTCTCGGTCGATACGCGCCACCCCGAAGTTGCAGAAGCAGCCCTTGCTGCTGGAGCGGATATAATCAATGATATCGAAGCATTGCAAAGACCGGGTATGATCGAGACCGTGTCAAAGGCCAAGGCAGCAGTCATCCTTATGCATATGCAAGGAACTCCGCAGAGCATGCAGAAAGATCCTTACTATAAGGATTGCCTCCAAGAAGTACGCTCTTTCCTCGAAGACAGAAGTCATCGTGCAATCGAAGCTGGCATATCCCCAGACAGGATAATCCTCGATCCGGGCATTGGATTTGGCAAACTTAAGGAACACAATATTTCACTTTTGAAGGGCATTGAGCATATCGCTTCGCTTGGTTACCCTGTTTTGATTGGTCTTTCTCGCAAAAAGCTCATTGGAGATCTGACCGGCAGGGATGTTGCTAGCAGGCTCGCGGGCAGTTTAGGAGCCGCATTGGCTGCCTGGCTAAATGGCGCTCAGATTCTTCGCGTTCACGATGTGGCAGAGACTGTGGACGCGCTTCGAGCCTTTCATGAGGTGATACAATGAATGCACCGACTTTGATCGAGTTCTTTACTATATATGTGCGGCCTGTGCTCGATGTAGGCATTCTCGCTTTTCTGATTTACAAGACCTATCAGCTTCTTGTAATGACCGATGCGGTCTATCTTATTCGCGGTTTGCTAATTCTTCTCGCTATATATGGCATATCTTTTTTCCTAAAGCTCTCTACAGTCACATGGATCATGAACATACTGGCGCCAGGATTGGTGATAGGTCTTGCCATTATCCTTCAGCCTGAGCTCAGGCGGATATTCATTCAAATTGGCCGCCAATCGATTTTTGGAAAAAAATCTATGGCTCGCAGCTCCTGGATTGAAGCTGCGGTATCTGCTTCTGTTTATCTTGCCGAAAAAAGGCGCGGGGTTATCATAGTCATGGCCCGGAAAGTTGGGCTAGCCTCTTACATTGAGAAAGGTATTCCCCTTGACGCAATAATCTCAACCAGCTTGCTCATATCCGTATTCGAACACGACAACCCATTGCATGATGGCGCCGCAATCATCTCACAGGGCAGGCTTGCGGCGGCCGGTTGTTTTCTTCCTCTTTCCGATCAGCAAGAAATCCGCAAGACTTTTGGCTCAAGGCACAGGGCTGCGCTTGGCATTGCCGAAGAATCCGATGCGGTTGTGCTCGTTGTCTCCGAAGAGACCGGAGCCCTCTCTCTCGCTTATGATTCAAAGCTCTATTATGATCTTTCCTCAGAAGAAATTCTGGAACGTCTTCATATTCTCTTCTCAGAGCAGAATCTGAGAAGAGAGGGAAACGAGGTTGCCAATGAGCCTTGATTCCCGGATTTCCAAATTGCTGGAGAATTGGCCGGCTAAGGTCATTTCTCTTGTTATGGCGATTTTTATAATGTTTCTTTACAATCTCACCCGTCTCGAACAGCGTGTTATAATCGTGCCACTGAACATCTCTGAAGGGCACAGCTATGTGCCTGCCACGGAATATCCAAAGACTGTCCGTGTGATAATCCGCGGTGACCGTGATCAAATCTATAGAGTCAGGGAATCGGATATAGTCGCGAGTCTTGATCTGGCACGCTATGGCTCCGAAGGCGTATTCAGGGTTCCGGTCAAACTCGAGAGGCGAGGGGATGCTCTGAATATCGATCCCTTAGAGTTAAGAGCGGATCCCTCAGAAATACCCATCAGTTTTGAGCGCCTGGCTGCAAAGCGCGTGGCTATTACTCCTACCTTTAAAGGTTTTCTGGAACAAGGCTATGTATTGATCTCCTATGAAATCTTGCCATCAGAGATATCTATAGAAGGGCCAACGACTTTGGTTAGCAGTATCAAGGATATTTCCACAGATATAATAGAGCTTAGCGGAAAGACCAGCGATTTTTCTCTTAATGTGCCTCTTGTTAAGCCTTCTGAACTAATAAGGCTTGTCGACACAAGCACGGTAAAGTTCTCTGCGAAGATTCAGATGCAGGAAAGACGGCTTACATTAAAGAATGTGCCTATATTCATTAACAATCTCGATCCATCGCTTATAATCTCTGATCCGCTCCCATCTGGAAATATAACCCTCGTACCACATCCTGGACAGGATGAGACTTTGGCAAACAATGCTAGCCTTCAAGCCGATTTCAAGGGCATAGTTAAGCCTGGTCTATACTCTATACCGCTTACTGTAAGCGCTCCGGAGGGCTTCGAAGTCGAAGCATACGAGCCTCTGGCGCTCAATGTTCGCTTGCATGGCGCGCCAGTTCTTCCTGCCTTTCATTGAAATTACAAGGAGTCGATCCATGATTTCCGGAATTGGTATCGATATTGTCCATGTCGATCGCATTCGCCGATGGATGAATGAACCAGGGATACTAAAGCGATTCTTCCATCCAGCCGAGATCGAGACCGCGAGCCTTCGCAAAAAGGGCGCTGCCCTTTCCCTGGCTGCTCGCTTTGCCGCAAAAGAAGCCTTTGGCAAAGCGCTCGGTTCTGGCCTTGCCAACTTCGCACTGAAGGAGGTCGCGGTTGTAAACGATGATCTGGGCCGGCCCATAATGCGCCTGGAAGGGAACGCGCGCCGCGAGTTCGAGCGGCATGGTGGAGGAAAGATTCATATCTCTATGACTCACGAAGGAGACAATGCAGTTGCCATAGTAATCTTAGAAAAGGGAAGCTAGCAGATGGCAGAGCATATTCACGCCCAGGATAATCCTTTTTGCGCATCAAAACCATCATTACGAACCATCAGACTCGTAATTGCTTACGATGGCAGCGATTTTTCCGGTTGGCAGAAACAGAAAAACGGACGATCCGTTCAAGAGGAACTCGAAAAAGCGCTTTTGATAATGCATAAACACGAAGTGCGAGTCATAGGATCAGCACGGACTGACGCTGGCGTTCATGCTATGGGACAAGTTGCAGGTTTTCATACAGATATCGCTTCGATACCAGCCGATCATTTCGTCCCGGCCTTGAATAGACTCTTGCCGCGAGATATTCGCGTACTCTCTTCTGAAGAAGTAAAGCCTGACTTTCATGCCAGGTTCGACGCTTCTTTGAGACGATATCGCTATTTTATGAGCTGTGGAATGGCTCCTGATCCATTTGTGCTTCGCTACACTCATTTTTCCCCTCACTATCCTAGTCTTTCTATTTTGAATTCTATGGCTTTTGTGGTGCTGGGGGAGCACGATTTCTCGACCTTTGCCTCTGCACAGGACAAGAGCGAATCAAAATGCCGATTCATAAGCGAGTCCGTGTTTTTCCTGGAAAGAGCCTTGCTCGTTTACCAGATAGCAGGGAACGCTTTTCTATGGCGTCAGGTTCGCTCTCTGGTGGGAACCTTTCTAGAACTCGAAAAGAAGGCAAAAAACCCTTGCGAAGCAGAAGTCATGATGCGAGAAGTTCTTGAATCCAAAGATCGAAGCAAGGCAGGGCCCACGGCCCCGGCCTGTGGGCTTTTTCTCTGGAATATCGAATATGGAGAGCGAGTTCATGGCCATCCCGCGAAAGCAGTGTAATAGAAAAGAAGACCAAAAGACAGAATTGGTATCTCCGGTTTGGGAAGGAACAGCCAATTTATCTGTGGCCATAAGGGCTGATAGATTTCTCTCAGAGATAATTAAGCTCACGACGCGTTCTCAGCTCAAGGCTCGCAACGCTCGCCTTTTCTGCAACGGAGTAGAAGTCAAGCTCTCTCATAAACTGAAAAACGGAGACCACTTGCGTCTTGAATGGAACGAAGCCATTTCAGAACAACTGGAGCCTGAACCCATACCACTTGAGATTATTTACCGCGATGCAGATGTCTATGTAATAGATAAGCCTCAGGGAATGGTTACTCATCCTGCGGCTGGCAATTGGCATGGTACCCTTGCAAATGCTGTACTATGGTTGGAGAACAATGTCCGCCAAGATAATCAAATTAAGGATTCTTCATCGATTACTTCTCCTACCCGTGCTGGTATTGTGCATCGTCTCGATAAGGACACTTCTGGAGTAATCATTGTAGCCCGATCAGCTTCTGTACAGGAATTCTTATCGAGTCAGTTTAGAGAACACCAGGCTAGAAAAGAATACTTTGCAATAGTGAGGGGAATGCCTCCTGAACCGAAAGGCAGAATTGATACATGGATAGCGCGAAGTCCTAGAGATCGCAAAAAGTTCGCAGTGAGCGAGCCTGGACGCGGCAAGCATGCTCTCACTCTATATAGAGTCTGCAAAGTATGGCAAGTGAATTGTAATATTGGTTATAGATCGGTAGGTGTTGCTTCGAAAGCGACAAAGCCTTCTAAGTATTCGCTGCTTGCTCTATACCCAAGAACAGGGCGAACTCACCAGCTAAGGGTACACTGCGCCGATATGGGTTGTCCCATTCTAGGAGATCCAATCTATGGTAAGAAGGATGAAGCCTTTCCCGAAGCTACCCTTATGCTCCATGCTCATCGGCTCAAAATTCGTCTGCCTTCTCGATCAGAACCCTCGATTTTTTCTTCCCCATTCCCTAAGAGATTCATAGATATCATTGCCTATCTGGACAAGTATGGCCATGATATCAAAGCCTCGTACTAGCACGCTGAGGCTGTATTAAGTCATTTCCTAAAACCAAAAAAAAACCGGTGCAAGGCTAAGCTTGCATCGGTTCTGTTTGCTGCAATTTAGCGCCCATATGGCCTAGTGGCCTTATGGTGGCTTTGTAGCTTTTGGAAAAACCTGCGCCAGCGGCTATTAGGCGCGAGTCTTGACCGTCTTAGTATCTGCGGCCTCGGTAACCGCCGGTCTCTTCTCTTTCATAGCGGGGCTTCTCCTGCGCTTCATTCACGCGGAGCTGCCTACCCATGAATTCCTGACCATTGAGCGCGGCGATTGCAGCGCTGGCTGCATCTGGATTTTCCATCTCAACAAAGCCGAATCCCTTCGCTTTGCCTGTGAACCTATCTACGATTATATTCACAGATGAAACATCGCCATACTGAGCAAATAGATCCTGAAGCTGGCGCTCAGAAGTATTGTAATTCATGTTACCGACATAAATTTTCTTAGACATTTCGGAAAAACCTCAAATCTAGGCCTCGTCCTCTCGACGTAGGCCGGCTTGATTCGCCTAGGGCGAATCTGTAGCAAAAACCGGAAGGTACATATTAGCCCCGATAGTCTTCAGAGGAGAAATTAGATAACTGTTTTGATTATTTTTGGTCTTTCCGAAAGAAAAACAAGGAAGAGAAAATCCGGCACTTGCGTATGCCGCCATCAGCAAGCCAGTGTTACGAAAGGAAAAACAATGCATGAAACAGCCAATTCCAACCCGAAAACCTATGGAAGGCGATTGTCCCTCCTCAGTTTTCACTTATATCTGCAGAATGTAAACCATTTTTCTTAGATCGTCAAGGGATTTGACCATATTTGTCATTTAAGAATCAAAAGTGCACTGTTTTTTGAGGGTTTAAAGTTTAAAAGTGCACTACTCTGAAGCTGTTTCTAGAAGGAAATCTAAGCATTCGTAGGGGAGAAAATGCTATGAAGGAACAGCTTCACCATCGTTTTACAGATGAAGAGGTAAGAGAACTTTTTGTTCGCTATATCAACAAGGAAATACCTGCATGCTACATCCAGACTTTATTGGATATAAAACGAAGAAGATTCTTTGAACTTCTGAAAGCCTTCCGTGATAATCCTGATACTTTCACTCTTCTACCAAAGAATAGAGAGCGTAGGCGAAGAATAGATACTGAGACCGAGCAGCACATAACGAAAGAGCTTATCGAGGAGAAAAGGCTTATAGATGACCCTGAGATTCCTATTAGGAACTACAATTATAGTTTTATTCGGAGTGAATTATTAAGAAAGTATGACCAATCAGTCTCAGTTCCTACAATCATCGATAGAGCAAAGAAATTAGGCTATTATCAAGAACATAAAAAGCAAAAACATCATGACCGAGAAGTCCTCACCCGCTACTCTGGAGAACTCATCCAACATGATTCTTCCCATCATAAGTTTGCTCCTCATTCACAAGAAAAATGGTATTTGATTACAAGCCTCGACGATCATAGCAGATTCATGCTTTATGCCGATCTTGTTCCTCGAGAAACTACCTGGACTCATATCCTTGCTTTGAAAGAGGTAATCCAGAACTTTGGTATTCCCTATGCCTATTATGTCGATTGCCATTCTATCTTTCGATTCGTACAAGGCAGAGATAGTCTACATTACAAACACTCCATATTTACTGATGATGTCGATCCTCAATGGAAACAGGTCACCAGGGATCTTAAGATTAGGGTCAGCTATGCGCTCTCTCCTCAGGCAAAGGGGAAAATAGAAAGACCTTATCAATGGCTTCAGGATCATCTTGTCCGTCGATGTTCACAAGACTCTATTACCACTATCAAAGATGCTCGAGAAATCCTCCGCGAAGAG
>JAAYWE010000330.1 GCA_012516755.1 Treponema sp. | reverse complement strand
GCAACCAAAAAAGAAGAATTGACCCAGGACCTAAATACTGCATAGGAGCCTTCATTTTCCGCCATATACCGATCGATTTCGATTTTGTTGAACAAAGAGTCCCATAAGCCCCAAGTTTTCCGCACTTTCGGCTTTATGATATACTGTTCAATTAAGGCGATCAGTTCCTCATCAGAACGATCTGCTATCGGTTTTTCGTATTCAACCCTCCGCAAAATGCCTGCCGAAAGGCGACTGAAGGCAACCTGTTCAAGTTCAGCACGTGTAAAACTGGAAACAGAATCTTTTTGCGCAATTAAAGTCGACGATTCTACTTCATTGACCAACACCACATAGCCAAATGTCGTGTTTACGACCGAAAAGATGAGCATGATCAAAAAGAGCATGGCCAGCGACACGGAAAACATAAATACCGCTTGCCATAGAGTACCATTATGTCGTCGTTTTTCCATAAGGACTTGTACATCTTCTTCTGTGCCAAACTGCACTACATGATTCATGCTATTCATACTCCTGGCGGAATCTCTCAGAGATCCGTCTCGATATGAAATTTAAGGCAAAGGTAATGATGAATAGGACAAGCCCCAGCGCAAAGATGCTGTTGTAATCGATTGAATTGTAACTTACATCTCCTCCACTGATCCGCACGATGTAACCGGTTATGGTTTCTGCCGATCTAAATGGATTGAATGTAAAATTAGGCCCCGCTCCCGCTGCCAGAGCCACTACCATTGTCTCTCCTATCGCTCTGGAGAAGGCAAGAAGGAATGTCGCGGAAAGGCCGCTGATGGCAGCGGGTATCACTATTTGGAAAACCGTCTCCAGCTTGGTGCTGCCAAGTGCATAGGCAGCAAGACGCAGTTCTTTCGGTACCGCTCCGATCGCGTCTTCCGCCATTGTAGCGATCAGTGGAAGCACCAGAATACCGATTACCAAGCCCGCCGAGGCTGTGTTGTAGATCTCCACCCTTTCAGCGTTGAAGATGCCACTCAAAAGCGGAGTCATAAAGGTAAGAGCGAAGTAACCAAAAACGATTGATGGAATTCCCGCAAGGATTTCCAGAATAGGTTTGAGGACCGCGCGTGTCTTTTCCGAAGCATACTCACTCAGGTATATCGCCACAAATAATCCGATGGGAACACCCAGGGACATGGCGATGATACTTGTTGTGAAGGTAGCATTGAGCAATGGAAGAAACCCGAAATCTCCAATCATAGGCTGCCACTTTTTGGATGTGAAAAACTCCTTCAATGTAACTTGTGGATTTTTGAAGAACAGCCATGATTCTTTGACCAGGATCACTACGATTCCCACGGTAATAATAATGGAGAGCAACGCGCAGAAAAAGAGCATTATTTCAATAAAGCGCTCGTGTGGGCGGACCTTGCGTCTAAATGAATTTTTATGGGGATCCATCATTCTCTTAGAATACCTCATCAAAAATACGAATGAGGAAGTCATAGGCATACAACCCATGACCTCCCAGGCTCGTACATTTCTCACAGATTAAAGGATTTTGACTAATACAGACCTTCCATTGCTTTGAGCCATGCCTGGCGGCTTGCATTTAATGCCGCTTCCGGTGCTGGAAAGTATCCTACATCGACCACTTCTTCGTTCACATAGCTCAAGTAATAGTCAAGAAAAGCGGCGACCTGTGGCTTGCTTCTCATAATATTCGCGTCCGAGTAGAGAAATAATGGCCTTGCTAACGGATAGGTGCCATTATCTACGTTTTTGGCGGAAGCTGGGATACCCTCAATACTGAGTATGTTCAAGGCGTCAGCGTTCTCCACGTAGTAGGCGTACCCAAAGAAGCCTATCGCATAAGAGCTTCCCTTAATTCCCTGGACAAGGATGTTATCATCCTCACTCAGTTGGACGTTGGAAGCAGCAAGGATTGGCTCGGGTTTATTAGCAAAAATTTCCTCTACAAAGTAATCGAATGTACCACTATCCGTACCGGGAATAAAACGAAGGATAGGCTGGCGAGGCCAACTGGGATTCACATCTGACCAGAGTCTCGCACCACCGAATATCTTGGCCAGTTCTTGCTTGGTG
>JAAYWE010000329.1 GCA_012516755.1 Treponema sp. | reverse complement strand
TAACCTATACTTATGTATCGATAAAAGTCAAGCGATTGAATCAACATTATCCGGTATCCAAAAAGTTCAACCATATTCAACCATATTATAAAAGAAAGGCGCTGAGGAAAAGGAGGTAAACCTCAGCGCCAACGCTCATGAAAGGCATATCGCATCATTTTTTTTTCAAGTGTTTCTATCCATAAGTATATCATAAGGCTAATGGATATGCAACTTATTGCGATTTTTTTTGCAATTTATGCAAATTAACAAAAGGAATCGCTTAGGATCATTGGCACACTCAGTCCCACCAAACCCTGCCCGAAAAATCAGCATGGACGCATGAACCGGCATGCCGAATCGAACAAGCAGTTCTCACTTCTCCAAACAGCGGAGATAACCTCCTTGAGAATAAATCCAGTGTGTTCCCTCTGGCAACATCTTCATCATATAGAAGAACATTCTTATTGCGATAGTCAAAAAGCCATGCTTGATCCGACAGGCTTATTATAGGTTCTTCATCGTGGCGTTTAAACATCGAAAAGCGAATAAAATATACCGGGATTTCAAGAAGTTCGGAGAGTATAAGAGCGGGCATGATGGAACCATGAGCTGCGGCGACAATGAGACTGGGTCGAAATTCTCTGGATATTTTCTCCGCAAGTTCCAATAGGAGCGAAGGCTGAGAACCTAGCCATGTGTAATGATCTTGTACTGCCGTATACAAAAAGGAAGCAATGCCTGATGGAATTCCAAAACAAAGCTCATCTATGGCTGATATGGCTTGAGGAGCACATTGATAACACAAGCGTGCAACCTCGATAGATTGCCAGTATTGTTCATTGGCTTGCTGGATTTCGGCTAGTGAATGGCGTATTCGGTACTTGCGCGCCTCTTTGAGTTCGTAATATACGGTAGGATGAAGCGGAAGGTCATGTTCCACACAGATTTTATAGTTTAGCAGTACGTTTACAAGAGCTGGAGTCAGCAGATACAAGCGGATTGCCTTATCAAGCAGCTCTTGAATTCTATTAGAATCGAGTTTCTCGTCGGACAGCTGAGCGGATTCAATGGCAGGGATGAGCTCCTTAATAGTCTGAATTATACATTGAAAAGAGAGGGAGCAGTTCATCTGTTCTGGTGGAGCGGACCAATCTGCCCATTTGAGTATCTGCATGAATTTGGTAAAACATGGCATAATAGTATCCTATGGCAGATACAAAAGCAGAACAAGAAGTCTTGGACATGATTGCGGAGCAAAGGTTGCCGTTCTCAGCAGCTATTCTCAATGGTGGTCATGCCAGGCGCTTTGGTGGAATTGACAAGCAAGAGGTCGAAATAGAAGGAGTTCCAATCGGTTTTTTGCTCGCCTATCGATTAGGCAAGATTGCACAAGAGCTGCTGATTGTAGGCAAGCCTCACAAGTTATATGAAGACCTTGGTGCCTCTCAGTTTGAGGATGATATAAAGGAAGGCGGTCCAGTATGTGGCCTATTCTCTGCTCTAGTCAATGCTTCTTTGGAATGGGTTTGCCTTTGTGCGGCAGATATGCCATTTGTATCTTTGGCATTAATTCGATATCTCTATGTTCAATCCATGTCGAAGGAAGTGGATATAGTTCTCTGCAAGACAGATGATACCCTTCAGCCTTTTTTTGCATTCTATAAGAGAAATCTTGTCTCTGAACTCTATTCTTATATTCAAAGCAGTTCTGACTTATCCTTTAGACACTTTATCAAAATGGAAAAACATCTCATTATTCAGGAGAATGATATAGCTTCTATCTGCGATCCTGGAATCGTATTTCAAAATATCAATGATCGTAAATCATTAGAACGGGCTCGGAAGGTGGCTAATCGCCAAGTATTGGGTCTGGATGAATTTCATATAATGGAGGAATAAAATGGAGAAGCCCTTAGTAGAATGTGTACCAAATTTTTCCGAAGGAAGAGATCGCACCAAAATCGAGGCTATAGCAGATGCCATCAGATCTGTTCAAGGAGTCTTTCTGCTCGATGTAGACCCGGGTGTGGACACAAATCGTACAGTATATACTTTCATTGGGCCTCCTGAAGCTGTAAAAGAGGCTGCCCTGGAAGCAGCGCGGGTTGCATTTAAGCTGATAGACATGAGGACGCACCGTGGAGCTCATCCACGAATAGGAGCTCTGGATGTGTGCCCTTTTGTACCTGTATCAGGTGTTTCCATGGAAGAATGCATAGAGATTTCAAGGGACTTCGGTAAGAAGCTCTCTGAAGAGCTCAATGTGCCAGTCTATCTTTATGAAAAGTCAGCGACTCGTCCCGAGCGCCGCAGTCTTGCCGATATCCGTACCGGTGAATATGAAGGATTAGAGAACAAACTTGCGGATCCGGCATGGCAGCCTGACTTTGGACCCACACATTTCACCCCTCGCTGGGGCGCAACGGTAACTGGCGCAAGAGAATTCTTGATTGCTTATAATATAAATCTCAACACCAAAGATAAGAGAGTAGCTCACGATATAGCACTCAGTATTAGAGAATCGGGCCGCACAATAAGAGACAGCAATGGGAATACCATCAAGGTTCCAGGCTTATTGCAGGCTGTCCGCGCTATTGGATGGTATATCGAATCCTACCAATGCGCCCAGGTATCTATCAATATTCTCGATTTTCGCACAACCCCATTGTATGTGGTATTCGATGCGGTAAAAAAGGAAGCGGAAGCCAGAGGAATATATGTAATCGGTTCTGAGCTTATTGGACTTATTCCTCTTGAGGCTATATGCGTCTGTGGGCGATACTATCGCCAAAAAGCAGGCAAAAGCCCAGGACTTTCGGATGAAGAACTTGTCGAGTTGGCAGTGCAAACACTTGGCTTGCGCTCTGTGCAGCCTTTTGAACCAGAAAAAAAGATCATTGAGTGGGCAATAAGAAAAGAAGGGGCTCTTGTCTCAAAGAAGGTCAGTTCTTTTGTGGATACAGTCTCTTCGGACTCGCCAGCACCCGGAGGAGGGTCTGTGGCTGCCTTGGCAGGAGCTCTTGGTTCTGCTCTGGCTGCGATGGATGCAAATCTTACTGTAGGCAAAAAAGGTTACGAAGGTGTTTCGGAGACATTATCGACACTGGGTATCAAGGCTCAGAGACTAAAGAATGATCTTCTCGAAATCGTTGATGAAGACACGGCAGCTTTCAATGCGGTGATGGATGCTATGAGGCTTCCAAGATCAACCGATGCCGAGAGGATAGCTCGAGATTTGGCAATTGAGAAAGCTAACAAACTGGCGGCTGGCGTGCCTCTTAAGACTGCTCGGTTTTGTCTTGAGGCTATGCGTTTATGCTTGGAAGCAGTCGAGACTGGTAACTTGAATTCAGCTACCGATGCAGCCACAGGATGTCTCATGGCATGGGCAGGGCTTTCTGGAGCTGTTTTGAATGTTCGAATCAACATAAAGACGTTGTCTGATGAACAATTTGCCTGTACGGCAAGCAAAGAATGCGATTCTTTGGAAATTGAAGCAACTCAGCTTCGGCAGGATCTTGAGAAGAGCATTCCGAGTATTCTTGGACTTCGATAGGTTTATTTCGATGAGCTACATTTTTTCCAGACGATCCAATGCTGGAGAAATAGAACCCAATGAGCTCTCGAGGGTTCGCGCCCGGAGGCATGGTTTTGGACTTCCGATAAAAGACCTATCTAATACAAATCCCACAAAGGTAGGGCTCGATTGGAAAGATCACGATCTTATTTCTTTGGCAACCAAAGATAATGTTACCTATGATCCTGAACCTAGAGGTCTTTATCGCGCCCGAGAGGCGATCTCGGATCATTTTGCTTTATACAAAAGGAATATGCATCCCGATAACTATTTTCTATGTGCTTCCACTTCGGAGGCATATTCATGGCTTTTCAAGCTGCTGTGCGACCCGGGCGATGCGGTACTCGTACCCAAGCCTGGTTACCCTCTCTTTCAACACCTGGCAGAACTGGATTCGGTACAAGTGCTGGCCTATAGGCTTGAGTATGCTCATCCTTCTGGTTGGTATGTTAACCTAGATGAGCTTTCTTCTGTTTTAGCAGCGGACCGTGAAAAGCGGATAAAGGCCATTGTTATAATAAATCCCAATAATCCTACCGGTTCATACATTCGAAAGACTGAAAGAACCACAATTATAGGACTATGCGAAAAATATGGTCTCGCATTGATTGCAGATGAAGTCTTTTTCGATTTTCCCATAGACGATAATATCGAACGAAAGACCTTCGTAGGGGAGGATAGGGTGCTCACCTTTGTACTCGATGGACTCTCCAAACGAATGGGTCTGCCTCAGCTGAAGCTTGCGTGGATCACCCTATCTGGGCCAAACCAAGAGGTATCCAGAGCAAAAAAGAGGCTCGATCTCATCGCAGATACTTTTCTCTCTGTGAGCACTCCTATAATGAATGCCCTGCCTTTTCTATTTGAACATGAAACGGCTTTTTTATGTAAGTCGCTAAGCAGAATTCGCGAGAATTATGCAAGTTATCGAGAAATTCTAACAGGTGGCACCAGCCCTCATAGAGTGCTTTGCTGTCAAGGCGGATGGACCGCACTAATCGAAAGCCCTAGCTTTTTTGAAGAAGATAGAATAGCCCAGCGCCTGCTGGAGGAGAAAGGGATTTTTGCGCAACCAGGATTTTTTTTCGATATTGATAATGGAGTACATTTTGCCTTTAGCCTGATCATTCCAAGCATCAGCGCATTTCGCTGGTGCACAGAATATAGGCATTTCTTTGAAGCGTTAGAGAATTCATGACGAAATCTTAGAAATATAGTATCTTGAAGATGGGAGGACTTATGTCTGCAGTACTTATCGATGGAAAGAAAATTGCTGAGGAGATTAGAAATGAGCTTGTCCAAAAAGTCAACTTCCTTAAGGGAAAAGGAGTCGTGCCAGGTCTTGCTGTGATTCTTGTGGGGGATAATCCAGCATCGATCTCTTATGTTACCGCTAAAGAAAAAGCCTGCGCAGAGATCGGTATGAAGAGCTTTGAGACAAGAATGGCGGAGAATTCATCGGAGCAAGCTCTCCTCGATAGAATTATGGAATGCAATAGAGATCCCAATATAGATGGCATCCTGGTTCAGCTTCCTCTTCCTAGGCATATCGATGAACGCCGTGTTATAGAGGCCATCGACCCCAATAAGGATGTAGACGGCTTTACTCCAGTCAATCTTGGCCGCATGCTCCTGGAACAACCCTCTTTCATACCTTGTACACCATTTGGAATAATAGAACTCCTTAAGAGGAGTGGCGTGCCAACAAATGGGGCAAGAGCAGTGGTTGTCGGGCGCTCGAATATTGTGGGTAAGCCACTTGCAAACCTCCTTCTCCGGAAATCTGTCAACGCGACGGTTACTATCTGTCACACAGGGACGAAAAATCTTGGCTCTCATGTTCGCGAAGCGGATATCGTGGTGGCTTGCGCTGGAGCACCCGGCTTGGTGTCTGTGGATATGATCAAGCCAGGCGCTTGTATTATAGATGTCGGAGTCAATCGTGTGCCAGATTCTACTAAAAAGAAGGGTTATCGACTCTGTGGTGATGTCGATTTTGAAGGAGCTTCGAGGATTGCAGGCTGGATTACTCCCGTGCCAGGAGGGGTGGGGCCTATGACTATCACGATGTTACTCTCAAACACTATCGACGCCGCGGCGAGGATTTCCAATATCGCGATTTGAAAATCGAAGTTTGCATGAGACAGAGAGAATATGAGTTTAAGATATTTGTACGTGCTCTGATAGGGAATATGGGTTAGAATCATGGTAGATGTTCAGTCGTTTAGGGATGATCGAAATGTCGCAATCCAGAAGGTTGGGGTCAAAGGCCTCCGATATCCCATAACTCTGCTTGATAAGGCCGAAAAATACCAGCATACAACGGCTGCGGTCAATTTATTTGCAGACCTTCCACATGATTTCAAGGGTACTCACATGAGCAGATTCATAGAGGTCTTTGAGGAATACCGCACCGACCTCTCGATGCCCAATGTGATAAAAATGCTGAGAAAGTTAAGAGCAGAACTGGATGCTCAGACAACCTATACAGATATCCATTTTCCCTATTTTATCAAGAAGAAGGCACCTGTCTCGGAACAAGCATCTATTATGAACTATGAATGCTTTTATGAAGCAAGTTGTTCGGGGAAAGGACATCGTTTTATTGCCGGCGTAATAGTGCCCGTGCAAACAGTCTGTCCATGTTCCAAAGCAATTTCCGATGGAGGAGCACACAACCAGCGAGGCATTGTGACACTTCAAGTATCTCTTGGCCCATTTTTTTGGTTTGAAGACCTGATACGAATAATAGAGGAATCGGCATCGAGCGAGTTGTTTACTCTGCTGAAGCGCGAAGATGAAAAGTATATCACTGAGAAGGCCTATATGCAGCCTCGCTTTGTTGAAGATGTCGTGAGGGAAGTATATTTAAAAGTTGATGCTCTTCAACGATTTCCATGGTTTTCGGTTGAAGCGGAAAATTTCGAGAGTATCCACAACCATTCCGCTTATGCATATGTCGAAAAAAGCGATCGCTCGAAGATTGAACCTGTCAGTGGAGAACATGGAAGGCTGGATCGACTTGAATCTTATTATCCTTGATGTGAGGAATGTCGATTAGAGTTAATAATTCTGGAGTATGATGCATTTTGGATTAAGAGAGGAAAAGATATGGAAAGCAATTATCCGGTTGATCCCAAGACTTTGAATGATAAAGGGACAAAGGGTGTTATGTCTTCGGTTGCAGGCCTAGGCTTTTTGGGTGTCGAAGCTCTGCTTGGTATCCCAGTAGTCGGTACTGTGATATCAGCAGGACTCATAGGGCTTGGCGCTATAGGTCTTTTAGGAAAGACAAAGACCGACAAGATTTCCGGTACAGTGCTAGGGGTAGCTGGCATTGCAGGACTTACCACTCTTTTTCTGCCAGGCGTAGCACATTCGCTGCTTTCCCTGGGTGGCATCGGACTTCTTGGATATGGCCTTTTCAATCTTGCTGGATTTATTAGAGGCCTTAAAAAGAAGAAATGAATAATTATCATATCGAGACCTATGGCTGCGAAATGAACAAGGCTGAATCGGCAGCCATGGAAGCGACCCTTAGAGAACATGGATGGAAGCAATCTGAAGAGAGAGAAGCTCAGCTTATCTTATTGAATACCTGTACTGTAAGAGCAACCGCTGAAAACCGAGTATGGAATCGTATACATCAACTGACTGCGCGCAAGAAAGAACATGATTTCGTTCTAGTGGTTATTGGCTGTATGGCGGAGCAGTATAAAAACGCCATTAAAAAAAAGGCTCCCGGCGTTGACTATATTATTGGGACATACCAAAGGCAATCATTTTCGCTAATGCTCGATTCCATTGCCAATGGCCAAAAAATCGAAGTGCTTGAGGAGAACCCCATATATATTTTTAGTGAGGACCATCACGAGACTGGCGCATTTCGATCCTTTATTCCCATCATTCATGGCTGCAACAACTTTTGTACCTACTGCATAGTGCCTTATGTGCGAGGCCGCGAAATCTCGCGCAGTCCTTTGGACATCCTTCGAGAAATAGATAAACTCGAAGATCTTGGTGTCCGTGAGATAATTCTTCTTGGACAGAATGTAAATTCCTATACC
The DNA here is from genome assembly GCA_012516755.1 of Treponema sp. Lineage (GTDB taxonomy): Bacteria > Spirochaetota > Spirochaetia > Treponematales > Rectinemataceae > Rectinema. The sequence continues at coordinate 639 of JAAYWE010000329.1, read as the reverse complement.
TGGGAAAAAGATGGCGCATCTTTGGACTTTCCTGGGCTCATAAAAATGATTGCAGCGCACCTGCGAAAAAAGCAAGAGAGCGAAGGAACGATAGAATCCTACAATGCATCACCTAAAAAATCTAAGCGCGGAATTGGCTGGATACGCTTTATTACAAGTCATCCCAAAGATCTGTCTAAAGAGCTCATGGCAGTTATGGCAGAGGATCCTTTTTTCTGTCATCATCTCCACTTGCCTCTGCAATCAGGCTCTAATACCATACTCTCAGCAATGAATCGCAAATACACTCGAGAATACTACCTTTCTGTCATCGATGCTCTAAGAAATGCAATTCCAGACCTTACATTGTCTACAGATATAATGGTCGGCTTTCCCGGCGAGACCGAAGAGGATTTCGAACAGACATTAGACCTCATGCGCAGCGTTCGTTTCTCCTATGCTTTTATGTATCACTTCAACGAACGCAATGGCACATTTGCTGCAGGAATGCCAAATAAGATAACTGAAAAGATAAAGAAAGAAAGGCTCGCCCGGGTCATTGCTCTTCAAAAACAGATAACCTCTTCTCTTATGAGAGGGCGGATTGGCCATGTCGACGAAGTGCTCATAGAAGATCGGTCAAAACGATCAACAAGAGAG
>JAAYWE010000003.1 GCA_012516755.1 Treponema sp. | reverse complement strand
TATCGCTCCATCCCGGCTTTGGTGTCTTGAGAAGATAACCCCAGAGAGGACTCTCGATTCTGCATTCTATTGGACCGAACATTCCAAGGCCAACGCATTCAATTTCTGAGTCCTTGAAGAATCGGACAACCGCATCCAGGGTTGGCTCTGGATCTGTAGTCGGGATACGCTCTATTCTTAGAATTCGAGGAGTCTTTTCTGGTATATTTGGATGATCGAATTGCAGAACGGCACAGACGAATTTTGTTCCACCGCCTTCAATTGCTCCCACAATCATATTTTTGATCCTATTTCTGATTATCGATTTCTTCAGGCAAGCACTCTGAGCATAAATCTTCTTCGAAAGGCTTCGATATCTTTATAAAATTTGGAGGATTTCGAAAAATAGCCTTTATATAAAAGAAGAAATCCTCATTAGCACCATAAAAGTCAACTATGTGTCCTATCTGGCTATATCCCGAGTTTTCCAGAGTGTTTTCTCCCAGGCTATCTCTTTTTCTGGTTGATGTTTCAAATCGGATCACCGCAAAGGCCATTTTCTTCAGGAGTTCTTGATCGATCATCTCAAAAAGATGCTGGATAGCGTTTGTGGATCGATAATCGCTATCAAGGACAACAAAACGGATATCGAATGTGAAGTTACGCCCTGCTGCCTTATGGATGATTGCAAAAGCGACAAGAGTCTTTCCATCGCGCAGCTCCAAGAGTGTATAATTCTTGCCCGGCGCTTGTTGCCAATCCTTGAGGATTTCCAGCATGAGGTCTATTTCAACGCCCTTAAATGCTCCTGAGTTGCCTGCAACCTGCTCATATTCTTTAAAATCCAATGAAGAAAACATTCATCTGCCTTTTTTCTGTTGCATTTTTTCCAAATGTTGGTGAATAACTATAAGATATGAGCGCAATTGTGTAAACCCATATTTATACAGCAGTATATGATCAGTTGAGCCTCATTTCTGTCCACAAAATACGGTTTTTCATAAAAAGGCGCATTATATTCAATAGAGCTTAAAGCGCCGAAAGTTACGATTATTGGGAATATTTATATATAATATCGAAACAATAGTACTGGCTCTTTCTATTCCTGGGTCTTCATCCTCTAGAAGCTAATCAGCCCAGCCTTGCACAAGATTGAGCATGGTATCCACCGAGAGTGCCATCTCTGATAGAGAAGCCCATTCGAAGCGACTATGATAATTGTAGCCACCTGTAAAGAGGTTTGGGGTTGGGATCCCCATTTCGGTCAAGCGAGAGCCATCTGTGCCTCCTCGGATTGGCTTCATTATGGGTTCGATATTTAGAACCTTTATGGCATTCTTGAGTCTTTCGAGCACTTCAGGGTGCTTATCGAGTTTTTCTTTCATGTTGAGATACTGTTGAGTGACATTGAGTTCTATGTGGCCTTGAGGAAACTGGGCTTCGACTGCCGCAGCAAAGGCTTTCAGTGCGGCTATTCTCTCCTGCATGCGAGAAGCCGAAAAATCTCGAAGATATACTTCAGTCCATGCATGCTCTAGCCCTCCAGACACTTCGATGGGGCAGTAGTAGCCAAACCATCCATCGGTAGCTTCGGGGCTCTCTGAACGCGGCAACATGTCTATAAAGCTTGCCGCCATGGCAACTGCATTAGCGAGTCTTCCGCGAGCGGCGCCAATATGAATCACCTTGCCAAAGAAATCTGCTTTTACGGCATATGCGTTAAAACACTCGGCCTCTATTTCGGGTGCGGCACCACCATCGAGGGTATAACAAGCCTTGGCTCGCGCTTTCCCCAAAGGAAAGATGTCCATCCCCTTGCCTGTCTCTTCGTCAGGAGTAAAGTATATATCGATAGGCCCATGCTTAAGTTCAGGATGCTGAAGAAGATAAGCGACGGCCGTCATGATTTCCGCAATGCCGGCTTTATCATCCGCTCCAAGAAGAGTAGATCCATCGGTCACCACAATGGTATCCCCGACATGCTCATATAGATCGGGGAATTCGCCAGGATCAAGCAGATACTGCTCGGAAAGCCATATTCCCTTACCATCGTAATTCTTTATAACACGAGGCTTTACACCACTTCCCGAAACATCGCTTGCAGTGTCCATGTGAGCCATAAGGCCAATACATGGCACGTGTTCCTTGCCCGGGCTTGCAGGCAGATGAGCGATCAGGTAACAATGCCTATCGAGCTCCAGTTCCGAAATGCCAAGTTCTCTCAATTCTTGTTCGAGTTGGCGCGCAAGATCCCATTGGCCTTCTGTTGTCGGTGTTTTTTCAGCGTGGCGATTGCTCTGAGTATCGATCCTCACATAGCTGAGAAAACGGCGGAGCATTTCTTCTGTAAAGGAACGGTTTAGGTAATCGAGTATTGCTATCATAATAGTTTTAATATGACATCTGTATTATGGTTTGCGCAAGGGAGTCTTTACAAATCAAGATGAAACACCATGTTCTTTGACGCAGTGCATATTTTGATTTGGATAGTTCTATGGGATTCTTGTCTCGGTTCTTGTGGCGGAGTATATTATAATACCTTATGACAATTCCAAAGTATCCAGAATTTGCACCTCTTACGCTAGAAGCAAGAGATATTCTCTATCCAGCTCTCAATTTGCTGCCAGATGGTATATCGGAATTCACCTTTTCGGGGTTATATCTTTTCCGAAATACCTATGGCTATGAGATTTCACAGATATCAGACGAAAAATTTATCATCTCCGGTCGCTACAAGGGTAGAACTTTTTTCTATATTCCCTGCTGCTTTCCATCGATGGAACAATTCGATGAGCTTATGTTGAATTTCGATTACATGCGCCATCTATCGGAATGCCAGGCTGCTAAACAGAGGATCGAGCTAGAAAGACGTGGATATTTGGTGCGAGAGGACAGAGATAATTTCGATTATCTATATAATCGGGAAGACTTAGCTACTCTCAATGGCCGCGTATATCACAAAAAGCGCAATCTAGTGAATGGCTTTGTAAGCAACTATGCCTGCGAACAGCGCCCTTTGACTAAGGACCGTGCCGCAGATGCATTGCAAGTCCTTGAGGAGTGGAGAGCGGCAAAAGGGGCGGATGGAGACTATGCTGCCGCTCGTGAGGCCATTGAGTGCTTTAATATCCTGGGCTTGCGGGGCGCGGTTTACTATATCGACCATAATCCTGTAGGCTGGTGCTTTGGAGAACCTCTTGCAAAGGGGAAGATGTTTGCCATACATTTCGAAAAGGCGATCGACAGCTATAAAGGCATCTATCAGTTTATAAATCAAGCCTTTGCCCAGTCTCTGCCTAAGCATTATCTGCTGATCAATCGGGAGCAGGACCTAGGAGATCTGGGTCTTAGGCAGGCAAAAATGACCTATAGGCCTGTAGGTTTTGTAAAAAAATACGCTGTCGAGCGTTCTGGGCTAGCTAATATTGTTCCCGCACCGATCGAGCCCCCTGCGGAGTGCGGCCCTGGTACTGTCCATGGGTGCGATGAAGATTGATCGAGCTAAGATTCATGGAAGCAAGCCCAAGAGCATATTGATCGCTCCTGATCCAAGAATGACCCAGACACCATTGATTTGAGTGAATGCAGTAAGGCAAAAGGACGCCAGAGCAAACATCCATGGCATAGGTATGGTATTCTGGGGCAATAGGGTCCAGAGCGTCATAATGATCATCGCCATGCTGCCAGATCGCAAGCTCTCATCGGCTAGGTCTTTCTTTATAGGGATATATTTGGAAAAGGCCAGCGTAAGGGACATCGCCAGAAGTGGAAAAGCTATAACGGAGAAGGTTGCAGCCAGTGCACCGAAAAAACCAGCCTTTTGCCAACCTACCAATGTGGCTGCATTGAGTGCAATAGGTCCCGGCGTGGACTGAGCTATTGCAATGAGCGAGCTAAAGGCATCCACACTCATCCAGCTGGGAACTATTTCTTGCTTGATGAGGCCCACTACCGACCAGCCTCCCCCAAAAGCAACTATACCTATCTTAAAAAATGCTAAAGATATTTTTAGGATTTCCATATAAGCCTTCCTAGGTATATGACCACAATTCCTCCTATCAAAATAAAAAAGGCAGCCGATGGGAAAAGAACGAGTAATATAGTGAGTAACCCCACTTCGATTAAGGCTCTGGTCGTCCATTTCCGATTCTTTGCAGTCTTCCAGAGCATCGAACCTACAAGGCCTGGAACGACAGCGCCAGCTCCTTTCAAAAAGCGCTTGAATAGCTCGGTATCTCCATAAAGGCTGATAAAGCCTCCAACGAGGATAAGCGCAATAAAAGGCGGCAGTACAACCCCAAGCACCGCGGCAATGGCTCCCTTGACGCCCGCTATCTTATAAGAACAGAGAAATGAAGTACTCAGTGCGATCGGGCCTGGAAACACCTGGGCTCGCGAGAAAATTCTATAAAATTCTTCTTCGTCTATCCAACCCTGCTTCTTGAAGGAATTGCCTATGACAGGAACGATCACATACCCGCCTCCAAGCGTAAGTGTATTGATCTGTGCCAATGTAAGAAAAATTCGCAAAGGGGTTGGCTCCGTCTTTTTTGTGGTTTTCTTAGCACCATTTTTCCTAGAGGGGATTTTCATCGATCCTCCTGAATTATGAATTGATATGTGTATCAAAACATATCGAATCGCAAATTTTCAATAGGATCTCTATGTCAGGATCAGCATTGAGCCAGGCAATCTGTCCAAAATGCAAATATATGAGCCCTGCGTGAACTTTTTTCTTTTGAAAGAGTTGTTGGGCAGCTATGCAATAAAGCCCAAGTTGAAGAGCATACTTATGAGGCAGTAATCTTCGGTCGGTTTTCAGATCGAGTATTATGACTTCTTCATCCCTTTGGGCTACGAAGTCCATTCTTCCTTCGATAATCCATCTCCCAAGTCCAAGCAAAAAGGGAAATTCGCAACTGTATTTCTTTTCTAGGACAAGAGTTGAGAATGTAGGGGCTTCAAAGAGCGGGGCAAGCTCGGCTGCTGCGTTTTCTATTATAGAGCTTAGATAGCGAGGATCGGTCTTCTTGGCGATAGATGTATCGCCGAACTCTGGTGATGTGCTTCCAAGCAGCTCACGAGATAGGGACGCAGAAGGCCTAAAGTTTTCCATTGTCTTTTCAGCCAAAAGATGAACAAAGAGTTCATGTACTAAAGACCCATAGGCACTGAAGTCGAGAGATTCTTGGGTATTTTGGGCTTCGAGTGAAGGTTTATCAAGAGCTTGGGCTTCAGATTGAGCTCGAGACTCTACTGGCCTGAATATACGTTTGCTTACAAAATGCCCGGATAGTTCGCGCGCATAGTCCGCGGCAAGAGACTGCTGCGCAATTATGGCATTTATGCTGCTGGCCGTGATACGCCGAGAATGGCTCCCGGCAACGGAGTCAGAAGGCAGATTTGTCATCTTAGCCGGTTCCATAAACGATTTTTCTGTTTTTGGGGCCGTCTTGCAGAGAGCTTCTTTGGATTTCTGTTCTGATTCTTGTTTTTCTTTCTCAGATAGGAGTTTTTTTTGAGATAATTTTCTGGCACGCAACATGTTTGATCTGGCTCCTTGTATCTCTTTGTCAGAGACCAGCGGCTCGAAAAATAACTGCAAACCCGACAGATGAGCTGGAAGTTGAGTTTTTTCGCTATAGTCTCGTGGGATGAGATGAGCGGTACTCTGAAAGAGAAGTGCATGGAAGCTATCCCTATCATAGGGTTTATTTTCGGGAGCGGCAGAGAAGAATATAAGGTGGTCTATTGCTCGCGTGCATGCAACATACAATAGGCGCTTGGTTTCAGCTTCCTCCTTCTCTGTGCGCTGGGCTTTTGCCTGAGTCTGAAGAATATTTGAGCCGCTCTGAATTCGATCGTGAAATCCTATGTCCACTGTATAGAATCGTGTTCTTCCTTTCTCCTGATCCGATTCAAGAATTCCCCAGAGTTCTTTTCCGCCATTTTTGTTGGTGCTTGCTTCGGTCCATGGGATTATCACTATGGGGAACTCGAGCCCTTTAGATTTATGGATAGTGAGCAGGTGGACACCGTGCGCTTCGGCTTTTGGCACGGAATTGGTGTCGAACAAGTGCATATTCCGCATATAATCTCGAATTGATATTAAGAACGCGGATATGTGCCCGCCCTCTGTCTCTGTGTTTGCTGCCAGGGTTCGTATAGCATTCCAATGATCCAGGTATGGCAAGCGTTGTTCATCGCAGAGAATCGAAGCCTCTAGCCGTGCCTCCTTCCATATATAGGCCACAAGCTCCATGAGAGGCATGTGATCCGATTTTTGGCGCAACTCCTGATAAAATAAGATCATTCGTTCTATAGAATTTCGGTCATTGGGGTTCAGTTTTATTGGCATGTCTGCCTCGAGATCAGCCAGACTCTTTTTCTCGGTGAGGATGCTCACAAATCCATCGTTCGAAATGCGACACAATGGACTGCGGAGTACCGCGGCTGTGGCAAAAAGATCCTTGGCATCTATAAGAAGGCGCAGGATGTAGTAAAGATCATTGATCGGCTCTTCAGAGAAGAGACTAGCAGCAGTATCGCTGACAAAGGGAATAGCCAGCATGCGCAAGTATTTTTCGAGCTCGTATTGGCGTCTTGTTGTGCGCATGAGAACTGCGATATCGCTATATTCGGCCTTTCTAAGCGATAATTTATGTTGTTTTTTTTCTGTTATTGCCAGATCCTGTGTTTCCCCTTCCTTTCTGATGAGTAGGGGGTTCGAGGATTCAACGGCGTCTCGTATCCACAGAGCCAGACGAAAAGCCATCGACTCCTTTGCCGAACGGATGCCGCAGGCTTCCTCTTCGGCCGGTATTTTGTTCGTTATGCAATGATACTCGATCCGCGAGGAAAAGCCTTTGGACTCTTCGATATTAGCATTCTCTGTGCTTATAGTTTCCATATCCTGATACAGAGCCTCGAAAGGCTGCGGATTCTCCGGATTGGCTGGTAGCATAACAATGCGAAAGACGCTGTTGAAGAATTCGATCAGTTGGTTTGTGCTTCGATAGTTTAGGTTGAGCGAAAGTGGAGCCGCCATTAGCTCATTGGCAAGCCCCTTGAATACGCTTACATCTGCGCCACGGAAGAGGTAGATAGACTGTTTCTCATCTCCGACAAAAAACAGTTTTCCTCTTCGGATCTCTTTGCCCTCTTTGCTCAAGAGAAAAAGGAGTTGTTTCTGAAGCTCGTTGTTATCCTGGAACTCATCGATGAGGATATACTGAAAACGAGAAGCCCAGAAGATGCGCCTGTCTTCATGATTGGACAGAATGTCTACTGCCAGGGCGCCTAGATCCTTGTAATTCATTATATTGGCTTTGCATTTTTCTTCACATAGCATGTCTGCATATTCATCGAGGCGATCCATGATGGCGTAATAACTCGGCAAGAACTTCTCAAAATCCACGAGCTGAGAGATTCTGTCTCGAAGCGCCTTGTTTTTGAGCTCTTTGGCAAGCTCCTTGATTGCGGATTCTGTTTCATTTCGGCCCACACTTTGAAGATTTATGGCATTTTCCGGCTTCTCCATATAATCCGAAAAGTCTTTCAAACCTTTAAGATCATAAGAAAGGCATGAGACTGTTCTAGCTGCGCGAATAGCTTGATTCGTACCTTCTCTGAAGCCATGTATTGCGTAATTGCCTGGTTTTTGGTTAGCGATTTCCAGAATATTGAGTGCAATATCGTGTATTTTCTCTGCAATTTCTTCAGCGGCTTTCTTGAATTCCTGTTCTCCGATTCGAGCCGAAGCGTGACAGATTTGCTTGCCTTGCCAATGCGGTTCGACATTTGCCCTTCCAAAAGATGCAAAAAGGTCTTGAACCACGGCTTGAAAGCCAAAGGCAAAAACTAGGCTTTCGATTCCATCTCTTTTCTGATTATCGAGGACAAATCGGTATGCGGTCTTTTCTGCAATGCGTGCGCACTTACTCTCATCGATCTGAAAATCTGGAGTATAGCCATATAGAACAGCAGCTTGAGCCACGATTTCGTGGCAGAAAGAGTCTAGTGTTTGAATATGCGTTTGCATAAGACTTCTGGCGAGATTCGGACGGTCATTAGCAAATGGGCTTAATGCCTGTTGGACTCTCTGGAACATTTCGGCAGCTGCCTTACGAGTAAAGGTGAGTGCCAATATACGCTCTGGATCCACATTTTTCTGGAGCACAAGATATAGAAAACGGCCTACCAGAGCTCTTGTCTTGCCTGTCCCTGCTCCAGCCGTAACGATGGCTGTATCCTCGGTATAAGCGGCCTTTTTTTGAAAATCGTCGAGCTTGAGCGCTTCAAGATCGAAGGAATCATGGTGCGATATCATTATAGCTCCAGAAAATACCAGAATCTACAAAGCGGTTTGAACTCACAGTCCTCACAGACCGCGCGATCCAGCGCAAGATCAAGAAAATTCCCAGCTTTCACCTTTGAAGAAGCTACTCGCAGCATATCGCGGAGCGCGGAACGCTGGAAATCCGTTTCCTTGCTGTAAGTATACGCCGATCTCATTTTAGGCACTGTAGGAGGCCTGATATATCCGACAGCTTCCGCTTTTTCGATGGACCAATAGAAAGCTCCTTCCACGCGACCCCAAGAGGTTTCCACCAGGAGAGTATAAGAAGGTACCTGGATTTCCTCGAGAAAAAATGCACTGCTGTCATATCCGTCTTCTTTCTCTTGGTTTTCGTCATAGGATGCAAACTCTTCATAGTCAGAAGGCATTACACCGACTCTCATTTTAGATATAGATGGTATACGATTCTTTTTATAATCCACTATGACATAACATTTTATATTTCCTAAGCTCTCATCTTGCCTGCTGAAAAGGCAGTCGATCCTGCCTTCAAGGATTGCTTCTTCTTCCGAAAATTCATGCTGAAGCCTCATTTCGAACCCTTCGCGCTCATAGGCCGAAAACATCGTTCGTTCGAAATTCCAAAGCTCATTTAGTCTGTGAATTGCACGCGGGAAAAGCGCAGACAAAATAGGCTGAAGTCCACTGCCATACTGGAGGAGAATTCTTTTGGCTTCTTTACTAAGGGCTGAGTTTATAGTCTTCCGAAATTCCTCATCCGTCTCGGCATTCTTAAAATTTTGCGGAAGTGCTTGGATGGCGCGTCTGTAGGCGCTATGATATAAGTTGCCGATGGCTATGGCGCTATCGTCCCTTGAATAGACATCTACCAGGTCGATCTTGCTTGCAAACCAGCGAAAGCCACACTGCGATAGCTCTTTGAGCGAAGAAGGGCTAAAAATCGCATACTTCTTTTCCGAATCGAAGCTCTTAGTTGCGTTCAAAAAACTGCGTGCTACTGTTGGCTCTATAGGTTCTGGATGAGAATAGCTCTCTGTAGCGTTTTTTTGTTCTTTAGAAATTAAGATAGCTCGAAGTCCACGCTCTGCATTGGGGTCAATCATTATTGGAAGAGGGAATAGCGGATAGGCCGTCTCATAATCTTCAAATCCCTTGGCTGCAAAAGAGAACTGGGTTGGAGAAACCCGGTGCATATTTATGACTTCGTGAGCCTTATCGGTCTTTTCTTGCTGGAGAATGCCCGCAAGTTCCGGTGGAAGGGCGCTCTTGATTTTGAGCGAAGAAGCCAAACCCTCCTGCGAGGCACCCGCGACATAATGGGAAAGCACTGCAATTCCCGCTGTGGTATCAAAGTCGTATATATACACTGCATTCTCTTCCACCAAAGGAATATAGCTTTTTGACTCAAGCACAGTCAAAAAAAGCTCAAATGGCGGAATAGAGAGGTCTGTGAAAATGTTTTCATGGTCTATCCAACTCTGTAGTTCATCTAGAGTAAGACGCATCGAGCGATCGGTCTGTATATTGGCTCCGAATCCACTTGTATCGATCCAATGCTCCAGAAAACCGATTATTTGATCATAGAGCCTGGAGAAAGAGTCTGCCCTGGCTATGGACAAGATGCTTTCCCAGAGCCTTTGGTAAATCTGAGCCGTCGATTCGGGGCATTGGTCTGTCCCAAAAGCGCCTTTCCATAGACTGTGTATGTATGCGGCACTCGGAGAAGGCGAAGGAAGGCGCAATGATAAGGCCGTATCTCGCAGAGCTTTCCAGGCTTCCGGGTCCCGTCCTGTAATATTGGCAAGATCGGCAAATGCATCGAGGCTTTCCAGAGTCAAGCCTTCACGAGCCGCATTCTGAATTGCCATCAATACCCTGCCAAATGGCGACATAGATAGTGGCTTACCCCGGCGAATAGAGACTGGAACACCATATTCCGCGGCAATTTGACGAATCCACGCTTCCTTTTTTGCAGTTAGCCCACATACAGATATAGCGATATCTTCAGGCTCGATGCCTTGTTCGATTTCGTTCGATATTTCTTCCAGTATCCATTCGATTTCCACAAGCGAGGAGTTGAATTGATGGTAGAGCATCGGAGCCTTTTCTCCTCTTTCCTGTGTGAAGATATCCGGGAAAGCAATCCTTTCTTTGGCACTTAAGGATTTCTCGTGGCCAGTCTCCTCGCCTAAAATCCCCCTGAAATTGATATTTCCATCGCCCAACTCTTCTGAATCTATCAGTCCAAATCGGATAAAATCATCTCTGAGTCCATAAGCTCGGACTTTCATAAACGGTGGCAAGACCAAAGGGCGCCTATGCGAATCCCTAAGTCGAGCGCGATCAAGAAAATCGATGTAGTCTTCAGCCAGTAATCTCATTTCTTCAAATTCTTCTTTTATGAAGCGACATGGAGACGCATCTAGCACAGCGCTGTCTTTGGTTAGCATTTCTATTTCGAATAGATAGGGCGCGAGGCGTACGAGCCTTGTAAGATTCTTAGTCGAGATTTCCATAGAAGGAAGCAAAGTAGATAGTCTTTTACCGGGCTTTCTTTCTCCTTTCTGTTCTTTAGAAAGGATTTGCATAGCCCAGATCCAGCGGTGGATAGGCTTTAGCACCGATAGATCATCTTGCTCATTAGCCTTTGCCACATATAACAGAAAATTATCAAAACCCAAAAAACGATTTAGAGCCACCGCTCTGGATATTTCGGAATATACAACAGCGCGTGCCCAGGAATCGGCGGTATCTTGAGAAGGAAAAACAAAGACAATATTCTCATCTTGCAGGTGTTGTGAGATATCGCGACCAAGCGGAGTTCCTAAAAGTGATTTATATCCCTCTGCTATTTTGGTCGAATCTACAGATTTTGGCATAACTTAAATGATCTTTCCTAAAAAGGTCTTTATCTTAAGCGCATCTCTATGTTTGCGCTACAGATGCCATGAGTTCGAGCATTATACCTGTCCTATAACCTGCGACAATCGCATTCTCTTTCAGTATTTCAGCAACTTCCTTCCATGATGGATCTTCTTTCAATTTTCTTTCCTTGGTTTCTTCTTGAATCGAATCGATCCATGCAAAAGCAGGCAAGAGACTTGCAAAAGCCTCAAAACGCTCTTTATTGAAATATTCTGTTCCACGATACTGATTTATATTGAGAGCTTCGCGCATTAAAGGATCGGAAAAAGCCCAGGCACAAATTTCTTGTGCACGCTTGTTCGGAGTCAGAGTCGAATCGATTGTTCTCCTTGTGTCAAAGAAAAGTTTGTCTTGTCTCAGCGCCCAGGCTATTGCTATCTCTGCGCATATTGAGACATGGTATTTAGTGTCGTGACTATCGTTTCTGCGACTCAGTCCGACTGCAGATTCAGTGAGTTTTTTTGCAATTCGATATTCTTTTACAACGCGAGAAACTTCCTCATTGAGTTCATCTGCGGCGAAAGCTTTTACCAAAGACCTCATAAATGAATAGATTAAGAGAATCAGCCTATATTGCTGATATTCCGAATTGGAAGCACTGCTGTTATTGCAAAGAGTTGCTGCAGCAATGCCTGCATCGGACTCTGTTGTCCCATATAGCAGCTTGAGCACTGTCTTAAGCCATGAGCTTGCAGATCGGACTGAGTCGCTGCGGGATGCGGCAAGAGTATCATCACTCCCGGCAATCTCACAAAGCCTCGAAAAGAAAATCTCCGAAAAAATAGTCGCTCTTTGAATAGCTTCTTCCTGCGAGAGATTTTGAATCGTCTCTATGCTGCTGAGGCTGTTTATCGCATTATGGAGCGATCGATAGAGCTCGGGCTGGTCGGCCTCAAGCAAGGCATCATCCAGATCCGCTATTCCTCTCGAATCAACTATTTCAAAGAGCTTAGTGTATCTGCCCTCGGTGTCGTGCACATTCATGATGTCGATGAAAACCTTGTTCTGGTAGCCTTCCAGAGCTAATTTGAAACCGCGGGAAGCAATATCTTCGCTCCGGAATATATACCATAGTCCGGAACGAATCTCATGCATGATGACATAATTTTTTGGAGAGGAATCGATTTTGAGTGCATTGGCTAGACTCGTTGTTTTTAGTTGTTTTTTGCCATCAGCGGTCTTCCGGGCAAAAGCGCAAGAGGTATGAATTCGCCCTAAAGTACGCTCCCAGTGGTTGTTATAGAATACTAGAACTCGCCGCTCTCCCTGGCCATTGCAGTAGGCGAAGACATTTTCGTCGATTGTTCCATCATCTTGCATATAATCAAATAAATAAAAGTTTTCGACTTCTGAGAAAAGCCGACGCATTCGAAGCAGCGGGAAAATTTCGCGCTCATGGCGTGCGATGAGATCTCTATCCGGCGTTTCATCCCAATAAGAGCGCTTATATTCCATGCCATACTTTTCTGTAAAACCTTCGATTTGACCATGAGCGATCATCGGTAATCCTGGCATAGTAGCTAGCATAGTGGCAACACCGAAGTATTTATCTCCTTTGCCGAATTGAGCAACCGCCGTCTCCTCGTCTGGGTTGCTCATAAAATTGACAAAACGCTTTAGAATATCACGATCGAACTCCTGTGTATTCTTGATGGTCAGGCGATATAATGAGTTTTTTTCGTCTTTGAGCATGTTCATAAAGGCAGAGTTATATACGCGGTGCATACCCAGGGTTCGTACAAAATAACCTTCCATAAGCCAGAAAGCCTCGGCAAGCAGAAGCGTATCCGAAGCCTTTTCCGCGCACAGGTCTACTACCTCTCGCCAGAATTCATTTGGCATTGCCTTGTCAAAGGCCTCTTCGCTCATAGCATGATCTGAGCGCGAGGGAATTGCGCCTCCAGACCCGGGCGCCGGGT
>JAAYWE010000328.1 GCA_012516755.1 Treponema sp. | reverse complement strand
TATTCTCGAAATCGTACAAGGACACTAATAGCCCTTTTCGCGAAATTGCTCCAAAGAAGTCTTTGGTCGAATCATCGGTTGCGATGCCGGAAGGAACAATCAGACCTGAGCGTCCATTCTTTGGCTCACGCAGATTTAGGAATAATTCCGCAAATAGCGCATAGAGATTCACATCGCCCACGCCAGAAAGCGGATAGCGGCCACCCGAATCGGCGCTAGTGTGGACGAATAGGCTCGATGCTTCGGCATTTCTTCTCGCTGAAATGAATTCATTATAGAGTGCCCTGTCAGCATCGTCGCCATGCTGCAAATTCTCGATCATGTGAGTGCGCTCTGCAGCATTTTGTGCCCTGGCTATCGCTGGATCCGGTGCAGCAAAAAATTCGATTTCCTGCAATTTGATGCGATCCCATGGTGGATTCCCGAGCACGCAGTCGAAGCCGCCTTTTGCAAAGACCTCGGGGAATTCTAGCTTCCAATGGAAGAAATGATGCTGAGCCGAAAGCTGTTGCGCCAGCGCGAGCACACCTTCGGAGAATTCAGGTTCCGGCGCTCCTGCCAGAGCCCTCCAGACATCGCCTGTAAGGATTGCAGGCTTTCCTTGCTTTTTTGGAGCAAAGAATGCTCCTGTCCAAAGGTCGCTTGCTTCTTTGATGCACTGATATTCGGGGCTTGTCGCAAGCTCGGCATAGAGCTTCCGCTTGTGTTCCACAGCAGCTAGATCTACTTCATCCAGAGTTTCGAGATTCTGATGAAAACGCACTAAGACTTTTTCGGCCTGCTCGACAGGCTCCTCGAAAAGCGTGTAGAGATTGTTCCACCCTTGCTCGCGCTCCGATAAGTTCGCTTTTTTCTGGGCTTTTGCACACGCGATATCATCGCCCGAGAGTGGCGTATAAGCTTCGTCAGGTATTCCTTTAGCCAGTACCTCTACATCGAATACGCCGATAAGCGAATTTCCGCAGCGAATATGGTGATCCAAAAAAGACAATGGTTTGCCAGGCTCGTGCCCTTCAAGCCAGAGTGCAGTTTTTGCAAGTTCCACAGCCATAGGGTTGACATCTACACCATAGAGGCAGTGGCCAATCACCTCGCGCAAAGCAGAGCGATAGTCTGCTGGCAACACAGATCCATCAAGGCTCCTGACTAAGGCCAACTTTTCAGCAATTCTCCTTCCTGCACCAAGAAGAAAATGACCTGACCCACAAGCCGGATCACAAACTTTAAGGCCGAGGAGGGATTTTTCAGCCTCTGCTGACGAAACTAGGCCATTTGACCAGCCCTTCAGTAATTCATCTATTACAGGATCGAGGGCAGTTTTGAGCAATTCTTGCACAAGAGGTTCAGGCGTATAGTAGCTGCCTGTAGTTTTGCGAACATTGCCAGCAGGCGCTCCTTCTCTATCGATTCCAACAAAAGAAAAACTTCTGGAGGCAAAGTCGATGTCCGGCACTAGTTCGAGAAGACTTTCGTATACTGAGCCTAGCTCTTCCGGCCCAATGTTCTTATAATCGACTGGCAACCTCGAATTTCCAGCAACAGCCCAACGAAGATTGAGCATTGCAGAAAGCAGATTCCGATTAGACAGCTGGGCACGGTCTAGATGCGGGCATTGGCTTTGGTTAAAAAGACCTCCGAGAGCGGGAAGATCGAGGGCAGGCTCACTCCTATCGAGACAGCGGAAAATTGTTTTGCAGCCCTCCCATAAATCGGGATATACATTCCAGCCACTGCGTTGAATCGCCTTATCCTTGAGCCGTGAGAGCGAATAGCCGCGCACATAGAAATCTTTTTCTATGATCTTCTCGTTTTTGCTAGAAGCGTGCAGTATTCCTCGCTCTTCAGTGGTGAAAAGAAAAAGGAAGCGATATATTAGGCGAAGCAATTCCTTAAAATACTCTTCCTTAGTAAGTGAACCATTGTAAAGGGCTTCGCGGAGCTGTTGGTTGC
>JAAYWE010000327.1 GCA_012516755.1 Treponema sp. | reverse complement strand
TGGATATTTGTCTTGTCTTCCATATATTTTGATAGACGATTGGTATTCCAATTCTCAATAAAGATCGTTTGAGCAGTAAGAAAACGCATATCCAGCTTCTGCTTTAGAATTGGAAATGTTCCTGTTGGGGTAAGTTCACCCTTTGCCGGAGCTGCCCCTGCAGCAAGCACTAGCACAAGCGCTGCCAACGCGGCAGCTGTTCTTTTTTTCATAGTGACCTCCTGATAAGCTATTTTCTTAAGGGCGTCTTTATCGAGCCCAAAAGTTCCTTTTCGATCAAAGGTCAGCCCTTTAGAGAACCAACCATCATTCCCTTAACAAAATATTTCTGTACGAAAGGATAAATCGCCATAAATGGTGCAGTTGCAACGACAATGAGTGCATATTTCAGCACTTCGGAAAGCCCCTGCATTCTTGCTAGTACCGATACATCTTTGACCATGGTTATATCGATTTGATTTAGAATCAGGATATTTCTCAAAATAAGCTGCAATGGATAAAGCCTTTGATCATTTAAGTAGATGAGTCCATCAAAATAGGAATTCCAAATCCCAACCCCATAATAGAGCAGCATTACTGCAATAATAGGGCTAGAGAGAGGAATAACAACTTTTAAGAAAAACCAGAAATCTCCAGCGCCTTCTATTCGCGCCACTTCTCTTAATTCTTCAGGAATATTTTGCTTGATATAAGTTCTTGTAACTATGAGATTCCAGATTCCCAGAGCATTAGGTATTATCAAAGCCCATCTGGTATCTATAAGCCCTAGCTTCTGGACTACTAGATAGGTCGGCACTAAGCCGCCTGAAAAGAGCATCGTAAATAAAAAAAGAGAGGTAAAAATGCGATTCCCCGGTAATTCTTTGCGAGTTAAGGGGTATGCTGCACACAAGGTGAGAGCAACGCTGAAAAAAGAGCCAGCCAAAACATAGAATGTGGAGTTCAGATATCCCGAAAATATTTGCTTATTTGCAAAAACAGCCTTATATGATGTCAATGTTGGCTCTACGGGGAATATCCATACTTTGCCAGCCATTACTGCATCGGTACTAGAAAAAGAAGCACTCAAGACAAAAAGAAGAGGATAAGCAACAAGTATTACGGCGATACTGAGAATTAACCCATTTATAAGTGAGAAGATACGATCATCTTTCGCATTATTATATTTGACATTTTTCTGCTTATTTCTTTTTAGAATGTCTACCATAATCCTTCTTCCCCTAATTTCTTTGCAATGGTATTTACGGTAATAAGCAAGACCAGATTTATGATCGAATTGATAAAGCTGATAGCCGTAGAATAGCTATAGTCGAAATTGATTAAGCCCACTCGATAAATGTAGGTGGACATTACTTCAGAAGCTTCAATATTGAGAGGATTCTGCATGAGATAGACTTTTTCGAAGCCTATGCTCATCACATATCCCATATTTAGTATCAACATAATTATTATTGTTGGTTTTATTTGAGGAAGATCGATATACCAAATACGCTGAAATTTACTGCATCCATCCACAATTGCAGCCTCATGTAGCTCTGGATTTACGGCGCTCAAG
>JAAYWE010000049.1 GCA_012516755.1 Treponema sp. | reverse complement strand
TTTCTAAACTCTCTTTTGAGATAGTAAACCCGGGGCGCTTCAATAGATTGAATTGGAGCTGCCTTATGATGGAGACATTTGGGATTAGGGCAGAAAGGGAAAGTCTGCATAGTTAGCTCCTTGCTCTTCCCTTATTCGGGCTATTACCTCCTTCTTACTTCAACTTCTTATACACAAGGTTCGTAGCAGTAGTGTTTTGATATCTATTAGAAGCCAGAACCGGGAATAATAGTAGGTGGTGCTAAGGTATATGATGGTTAAGAAGGCGGTGTCGAGGGACTTGAGGTTGTCGATACTGCATACGCTTCTTGGGATCCTTCTCATTTATAATATAGGCTCCATTGGTCACATGATGGGGTAACCACAATCGTACACCCGAAAATCAGCATGCCCATGCTCAGCGCCAAGAGAATAGCTTTTGCTTCTTCTTTAATTCCCTAATCCTTGAATAGTCGATTAAAAGAACCAATAATAAAAATGTATCGAAGGGCTTTTAGAATAAAAGCCAAATTCGCGGCGATATCTTGCAAGATGTTATTGCTTAGTATTTGAAGCTAGTATGAATGACAGGTCAGGTAAGTCTTACATTTATCTACAGTTCAAGCATTTTTATGGTATAAGAAATGCAAGGGAGAGCAAGGAAAATGGTCATTCAGGATAAAGAACAGCTTGAAAAACTCTTTGAATCACAGGCGGAGCGGCGCTGGAAACTAGCCCTTACTGGGCCAGAAGAAAGGATTGTCAAATTAAAAAAGCTCCGCTCGGCGATACTATCACGAAGCGACGAATTATATGCGGCCCTGAACTCCGATTTTGGTAAGCCTGCATTTGAAGCCTGGTTAACTGAGGTTTTTCCTTGCATAGAAGAAATCGACGTTGCAGTACGCCATCTCAAGGTATGGATGAAAGGAAGGCGCGCAAAGGGGACTCTCATTTTGCCTTTTTCTTCTACGCGTGTGCGATATGAGCCAAAAGGGCGCGTCCTCATCATGGCGCCATGGAACTATCCGTTTCAGCTTCTCATTGCGCCACTTGTCTCGGCGGTTGCTGCAGGTAACTGCGTGATCGCAAAACCCTCAAATAAGACACCGCATACTGCTGCGTTTATCGCAGACCTTATTGCCGGAGTATTCGATTCCCAAGAGGTAGCGATTGTTGAGGGTTCAGGCAGCACGCTTGGCGATTTTCTGCTAGAACTCACGTTCGATCACATATTTTTTACAGGAAGCCCTGCAGTAGGAGTCAAGGTAGGTCAGGCTGCTGCGCGCATGCATGCGGGGCTCACGTTGGAGCTTGGTGGTAAATCGCCCGCCATTCTGTTGCGAGGCGCGAACCTAAAGCAAGCCAGTAAGCGAATCGCTTGGGGCAAATTTCTCAATGCCGGCCAGACATGCATTGCGCCCGATTATCTTTTCTGCCCTATGGAGTTGGTTGGAGAATTTTTAGCAGAAATGCGCCTGGCCATTGAATCATTCTATGGAAAGTCCGAAGAAGAGAGGCAGGCTTCGCCAGATTATCCACGCATTGTGGATAAGGCTGCCTGTGCTCGTCTCGAGAGAATTGTCTCAGAGGCGATTTCCAAAGGAGCCAAGCTTGAATTCGGTGGTCGCTTCGATGTGGAGAATCGATATGTTTCGCCAACCCTGCTCACAGGGGTGCAAATCGATATGGCCATTATGGCGGAGGAAATCTTTGGTCCAATACTGCCAGTTCTTGCTTACGATTCACTCGATGAAGCAATTGAGTTTATAAGGTCTAGGCCAAAACCACTTGCTCTCTACATTCTAGGAAAAGACAAAAAAAGTGCAGAGAGGCTCCTGGCGGAAACGACTTCTGGCAGTGTCGGCATAAATGACCTTATTGTGCAGATCGAAAACCTTGATGCTCCTTTTGGCGGCGTGGGGATGAGTGGAACAGGAAGCTACCATGGTTTCTATGGATTTAAAACTTTCTCGCACGAGAGAACGGTATTATATCAGGGCCCCATAAGCGCGGTTGAAAAATTCTATCCGCCTTATAATACTTCGACACAGAAAAGGCTGCTCGGAGCCCTGAAGAAGATCAAGAGTATCAGCTAAAAGTCCGAAAATATCACAAGCTAGCAGAGATATATTGCTAACCTAGCTTAAGTGTTTTCTTTCCGGTCTATTTCGATCAGGTTTCTTTCCGCTATGCCTTTGATATATACATCGCGCTTCGGATACGGTATTTCGATGCCTTCTTCGGCAAATCGCTCTTGAATATCCATTAGAATTGTATTCTTTATTTCTACGAGATTTGACTTTTCGAACCATACACCGAGAAGAATACCTACGCCCGGAATATCGAATTTGTCTATAAGAATGAGGGGAGATGGATTATCGAGCACATAGATGTTTTTGTATGCAATATCTCGGAGAACATCCGTGGCTTTTCTTAGATCGGTGGTATAGGAGACATTTACATATATATCGAGCCTGCGGATTGGAAAGCGGGTGAGATTGATCACGTTTGTCTTTATTATGCTTTCGTTTGGAATCCGGACAAAGCGGTTATCGAAGGTCTGAAGCTTGACCGATAAGAGGTCGATAGACATTACGATTCCGGATATCTCATCGATCTGTATGGTGTCGCTTATTTGAAAGGGTTTTTCAAAAACAAGAAATATACCGCTGATAAGGTTCGACACTGAGGTCTGTGCAGCAAATCCAATTGCGATTCCCGCAATTCCGGCTGCTCCGAGCAAAGCCGAAAGATTGACGCCTACACTCTGCAAGACAGATACAACAGCGATTGCCCAGCCTGTGTAGCGGAGAGCTTTTAAGATGAGCTGTGCTTTTTGTTCGGGTATAGTCTTTTTCATCCCACGGCCTAGAATTATCCGTAGTATTCTGAAAAAGACAAGAATTAGAATCGCCGTGATCAGGATCGTAAAAGCCTTGCTCCAGAACTCGGGCGTAAGGGCATCCTGTATAAAGCGATCTATGGAATCAGGGAAAATTGTGTCATCCATTTCGTTCTCCTCATTAAAGGCCGGCAATACTGCGCAAGAAACTTACGCCTTTCATAACCAGCAGCTCATTCAGTCCGGTCTTAGGGGCTGCATGAATCTTTGGAAGATTCTTATAAGCACTATCATCGATATTTGTCTGCAGCGAATCATCCGCGGCAGCTGTGATTATGACGGTATCGGACACGAGATTATCTTGTTTCTGGTAGACATTCATGAGGCTTGTAAAAATGGCAAGGCGTTTTACATTTAGAGGTTCTTTGGATCTGTTTTTGACAACGATTTTGCAATGAATCAGCGAGCGGCACGATAAGTACTGAGCGGCTCTTTGAAGCGATTCCTGCATTATGGGATCGAGAGAGATAGGATTATTAGAGTCTATTCTCTCAAAATAGCCTTGTTCATTCTTGCACTGAGGATCTAGCTCGATGGGAAGGGAAAGGCAGAGATCTCCGCTTACCTTATCGCCAAACCAGGTATAAGGGGTTACAAATGGAAGACTTTCGAAGAGGGACAATCCGTTTTCTAGTTCTATCCGAAATATGGGCGGAAGTGCGATATCGAACTGAGCTTCGGTCCCAGGGTAAATTTTGACATCGTTTCGCGCCGATACGAGGTAAGGTGCAGTACTTGGATGTGGGCGCAGGGCTGCTTTTTTGCCAGGAGCGACCGCAAAGGCGATCGATAGCTCGCTTGGAGCATCGACGAAAAGAGGGCCAGCCGAATCATTTTGAATCTGTTTGAAAGGGATCGAGCTAGCGGCAAACCGCCATTCTTCTCCATTTTTGCGCATCCAGAGAGAGGCTCCATCGAGCTTCCAGCAATACCATTGCGACTCTTTAGGTACGAAAAAATTCCACATACGATCCATAATATCGTATGTGGAATATTCCATAAAGCGGATTGAGAGGAATTCCCACTATTTTGTTGCGCCAGTTCGAGTTTGGATTGGTGAACACCGCTTCAAATCTGAAGTGATGTCATCAGGGCTGAATCAATGCGGATTGGGCAGCCTTGAGCGAGGCGCCCGGTTCGAAGGAATAGCCCGCTGTCGCAAGACCTTGCTCTATAGAGCCAAGCACTGCAAGTATCTCTGAAGCATCGCTCATGCCCATGTGGCCGATTCGGAAATATCTTGTCTTGATTGCTGGATGCAAGCCCCCGGCGAGCACAGCGCCATTCTTTGCAATTAAGGGCAAAATACTTGCGTCGGTGCCTTCGGGGTAATATACGGCACTGAGAGTATTAGCCATTATCTCTTTACGCACGGGGACAAAGCTAAGGCCAATAGTGGATAGCCCTGCTCGGAAAGCCGCGGCGTTTCGCGCATGCCTTTCAAACCTGGCCTCCATGCCTTCGTCTAGAATCTGCCCTAGGCTGATATTTAGTGCTCGTACAAGGTTTACAGCGGGCGTTCCAAAGTAGGCCGATTTTCGCCCTTCGTATGCTTCCATGACGGGCAGCCAGTATTGCCAGTCGCAATAATAGGCACCTACCGGGCTTTTTCTAGACCTAAAAGACTCCATGGCTTTTTTGCTGGTCACAAGGAGCGCAAGGCCTGGAGGAACGCCGATTGCCTTCTGTGAAGCGGTAAAGGCAATATCCACTCCCCATTCTTCCATGCGAAGCTCTTCTCCGGCTACCGCGCATACTCCATCCACTACTACAAGCGTGTTCGTCTCCTGTGCGGCTGCGGAGAGTGCTTTTACATCGGTGCGAACTCCCGTGCTTGTATCCACATGGGTAATGCTGAGTATCTTGTAATTCTTAGATTTGAGTCTCCTGCGCACCTCATCTATTTCCGGAATATCGCCGACCGCACTTTGAACTATATCCACATTAGCGCCATGCAGCCTGAAAATGTCGGCCATACGTTCGCTGAAATAACCAGTGTGCACAATAAGCACATTATCTCCTGGTTCTGTTATATTTGCTGCTGCAATCTCCATGGCAAGTGTACCACTTCCAGCAATTGCAAAGGGCTGACCGTTGGGGGCGAGCCAGACTTTCCGCATTTTCTCGAGTGCTTGACCGAATTCTTCGATGAATTGCTGATCGGTATGGCTCAGTGTCGGCTTTGCCATTTCCGCTAGCACCTCAAGGGTAAATTCTATGGGGCCTGGAATCATCAATAAGCGTTTTCCTTTCATAGCAAACTCCTCTACTATAGATTGTTCTTTATATTGTTTATTTTAGCATGATTGTTGCGCTAATGTCATGAGCGATCTAGGAATGAGGAACAGGGCATGACCGGCAAAGGGGCTTCTACAAAGACAAAGTGGAACAAGAAAAGAAAACTTGTCGTATGTGATTTCTCATTTCGGCGAAAATGCCGTCAGAGCAAATTCCACCTCATTGGCGAGACGATCAGCATCCCTTTTGATCTCTTGGCTGAGAGCGGACCATCGAAGGGATCGTGCTTGAGCAAGTTCTTTTCTCCAGGGCAAACTTGCAAGAAGAGGCAATTCCATCCGCTTAGCTCCATTTTGGCTGCCATCATCGAATAGAGCAATCTCTGCACCACAATGAGGACAAACCATTGTACGCATGTTTTCAACCACACCGAGCACAGGCGTCTTGAGCATGGAGGCCATATTGACCGATTTGCGCACTATCATGGTGACATAATCTTGGGGCGTAGCAACCACCACTAAGCCCGAGAAGGGAATGGTCTGGAATGCGGTGAGTGCTACATCCGAAGTACCTGGCGGGAAATCGATGATTAGATAATCCAGATCTCCCCATATTGTATCTGACCAGAACTGATCGATGACCTTGGCGAGCAAGGGGCCGCGCCATATAACTGGATCATCCTCATTTTCATTGAAAAGGTTTATGGAGAGCACCTTTATTCCTTCCTCATTTTGCACAGGGTAGAGGTTTTCACCATCGGATTCACCGCGAAAACAATCTATGCCTAACAGCCGGGGAATGCTCGGCCCTGTAATATCTGCATCCAATATGCCTACTTTTAAGCCGCGTGCGGCAAAGGATGGAGCTAGGAGAGATGCGACCATAGATTTGCCGACTCCTCCTTTGCCGCTAATTACACCGATGACCTGCTTGATAGCAGGATTTGGCTTTTTTTCGGGAACAAGATCCATGAATGTATACTCCTAAAGAACGAAGCTCTGAATAAATGGAATATGGCATGATAAATGATATTATTCAAGCATAATGTTTTTCATATGTAAAAAAGCTCATGTATAGCGGTTGTATGAAGGTAGACAGGCTTACTCCTTCCATCCAAAGCGCTCCCTAAGGAATGCGAGAAACTGAGACCATTCTGTCCTGGATTCAAAGAACTCTCTGGTTGCCCTGAACCCTGAGTCTATGAGCATTCTATGTCGCTCATCTCCTGGCTGAATGTCGAAATCCGTGGCTTCGATACCACAATCGTCGATGTAAATGGTCCGGGAATAATTCTTCTCTGTTCGAATGGCGAGTTGCTCTTGCACCGTCGAAACACTTTCAAAAAGTGATCTCATATAGTCGAGCATGGATTTTATTGGAGGATAGTGCGTCTTTTCGGAAGAAGAAAATAGAAAGAGCCCTAAAGTCTCGGCATTTGCCCCATCATTGAGCTTTCTGCAATACTTATGATCGTCGAATAGATTTATTGGGTAATTCCACATAACGCCGCCATCGACATAGAATTGAGGCTCTTCGGTGCCCGGATACTGGTACTGGATAGCTTCGAAAAAAAGCGGAATAGACATCGAGATACGTACTGCCAGAGCAACTTCCATATCTGGGGTTGTTTCTAGCGAAAAGAGCCGAGCAGTGCGATTGGATACATCGGTCCCCGTAATATATAAGTCTAGGAAGGGTCTGCCGTCTCTATGGATTTGTGTATTGGCAAAATCGGCGAAAGTATATATCTCCTTGGCGACAGTGAAATACTCGGCGATGATAGATCTAAGCCATGTATAGAGGTATTCGCTTGAATACCAGCCTTTTTCCTGCAAAAGTCTGATGGAACACTGCAAGTTCTTAAAAATGGCAAGTTCGCGATAGTGCTCGATTATTGCGATGAGCCGCTTACTTGTGAGTTTTTCGGTATTCTCGTCCTGTTCCGAAGGAACTTTGCGATAATCGAGGCTATCGGCTAGCGTTCTGAAGCCCATAAAATCTGTTGGATTCATTGCAACACCGAGCGCGGTTATTGCTCCGGCCGATGTACCGGCAACTCTCCGGATATGAGGCATTATACCTCGCTCATATAGGTATTGAAGCGCTCCGATATATGCGATGCCTCGGACTCCGCCACCCTTGAAGACCAGATTCTTATAATGCGACATAGGCCTTTTCTTCTATGTTCTTTGTGTTTTGCGGCATTCCCAATGGTCCGCTCATATTGTCTTTAAATTCATGAGAAAAATCAATTTTCATCTGGCTCTTTCCAAAACCAAAAGATATAGGCAACTCGAAATACAGTCAATGTTAGGCGATCAAAAAAGGCGATTGTCCAATAGGCAGCCTGTATTTTATTACCTTGTTTCGGATAGAATAGCGATTGAAGCCGACCGGGACTAATTAAAAGAGCGATAAAAGATAATAGCGAATAGAGAGAATGGAGGCCTAAGAGGTATCTATGAATATCGAAAATCATGTTATGCAGACCTTTTTTGCAACCCTCTTTACTTGGGGTATGACAGCGCTTGGCGCTGCGATGGTCTTCTTTTTCAAGGAGATCAACAAGAAGGTTCTCGACTCAATGCTCGGCTTTGCGGCCGGAGTGATGATTGCGGCGAGTTTCTGGTCCTTGCTTTCTCCAGCCATTGAATTATCCGAATCTATGGGGCTTATTCCGTGGCTACCAGCGGTTATTGGATTCTTGCTTGGAGGAGCGTTTCTACTAGGGGTAGACCATCTTTTGCCACATTTGCACATTGGAGCGGATATGAGCGAGGCAGAAGGCCTTCATACGAGCTGGCAACGCAGCGTCCTTCTTGTGCTTGCCATTACTCTCCATAATATCCCTGAAGGTCTTGCGGTCGGCGTGGGTTTTGGGGCGATTGCGGCTGATATACCAAGCGCTAGTTTGTCGGGTGCAATTGCGTTGGCCATCGGCATTGGGTTGCAGAATTTTCCGGAAGGGGCAGCGGTCTCTATTCCACTTAGAAGAGAAGGGCTTTCTCGTCGAAAAAGTTTCGTTTATGGACAAGCATCGGGTCTTGTCGAGCCCATAGCGGGAATTCTGGGTGCGGTCCTTGTGCTCGCAATGCGGCCTATTCTGCCTTATGCGCTTTCCTTTGCTGCTGGCGCGATGATTTATGTCGTAGCCGAGGAGGTGCTTCCTGAAGCAAGTCGCGACTCAAATGGCCACCTTGCTACCATAGGTACTATGTGCGGATTCGCTCTTATGATGCTTTTGGATGTTGCGCTGGGTTGAGTGGGCAAGGAGGCTGACAAAATTCGGATTAGCCAGATAAGCAAGGCAAAGCATGATTAGGTAGGGATTGCAAAACGAAAATGATGCTGCCTTTAGCTCTCACCGCCAGCTCTCGCTAGCTCTCGCAGGTTCTCACCGCCAGTATGGCAGCTTCAACTGAGCACTTTCCCTATGGCGCTGGACATTGAATATTCTTGCTCTTACCACAAGGCACCCGACATCTGCGTTTTAGTCGTCTCCTTTCATAAATGGATAGCGCCAGTCGGCTGGAGGAGAGAAATTCTCTTTGATGGCGAGCGCGCTCACCCATCGCAAGAGATTGATTATGCTGCCTGCTTTATCGTTGGTGCCAGAAGCTCTCGCTCCCCCAAAAGGCTGCCTGCCAACCACTGCTCCCGTTGGCTTATCGTTGATATAAAGGTTCCCCGCCGAATTTTGAAACGCAAGAAGAGCTCGATTGATGCGCTCTCTATCCGTAGCCATTATGGCACCTGTGAGCCCATAGGGCGAAGTAGAATCAATAAGCCTGTAAGCCGCCTCCATGTCTCGATCATCGTAGACATAAGCCGTAAGGACGGGTCCGAATATCTCATTGACCATAGTCTCGGAGCGCGGATCCTCGGTGAGAATAAGAGTAGGCTCAATAAACCAACCGTGAGATTTATTGCAATTGCTTCCTGCAAGCACCTTCGCTCCTTGTGCCTTTGCGCGTTCGATATAGCCATGAATATTTTCGAAGGCTGTTTCATCGATCACCGCACCCATGAAATTGCGGAAATCGGTGATCTCTCCCATGGGAATTGTAGAGATCTGGGCAACAAGGGCTTCTATGAATTCAGAAGCACGCGATTCAGGGATATAGAGCCGAGATGCCGCCGAGCACTTCTGACCTTGATATTCATAAGCTCCTCTGAGAGTGGAAGCTACGGTAGGTTCAAGTTCAGCGCTCGGATCGATGAAGATAAAATCTTTGCCTCCCGTTTCTCCTACAATGCGCGGATAGCTCCGATAGTATTCCAGATTCGATGAAATCTGTTTCCAGAGAGAGCGAAATACTTCTGTCGAGCCCGTGAAGTGAAAGCCAGCGAGCTCAGGACTTGCAAGCACTACATTCGAAATCAGACTGCCGCTTCCCGGCACAAAGTTGATGACTCCCGGAGGCAAACCGGCTTCCATATACAGCCTCATGAGCATGTAGTTGGAGTACACTGCATTAGATGCGGGCTTCCAAACCACTGTATTGCCCATCATTGCGGGAGAAGTGGGGAGATTTGCAGCTATCGATGTGAAGTTGAATGGGGTTATAGCATATACAAATCCTTCTAAGGGTCTATAGGCCGATCTATTCCATTCTCCTTTTACATTATCTGGCTGCTGCGAATAGATTTGCTCCATAAACCAGGGGTTGAATCGAAGGAAATCGATTGCCTCGCAGACAGCGTCGATTTCGGCTTGGTAGGCGGTTTTGGACTGGCAGAGCATGGTTGCAGCATCCATAAGCGCTCGATATTTACCCGAAATGAGTTCCGCAACTTTTAGGAAAACCGCGGCGCGCTCCTCCCAGGGCATGGCAGCCCATCCTTCTTGCGCGGCAAGAGCCGCTTCCATTGCCATCTTGACTTCGGTTTCTCCTGCCAGATGATAGACTCCCAGGACTTCTCCATGGGCATCTGGGCGGCGAATAGTAGCTGTCTTGCCCGTACGCAGCTCTCTTCCGCCTATAATCAGGGGAATTTCGATCTGATTTGTGCGGAGGTGATCGAGCTCCTTTTTCAATGTGGCTCGTTCAAGCGAACCCGGGGCGTAATTAAACACAGGTTCGTTGATTGGCCTTGGAATGTGGAATATTCCGTTATTCATGAGTAACTCCTTTTATTTCATTGTGAAGGCGCTCAAAGGATTCGTCAAGTCAGATCTTTATAACACTTGATTTATGCGGCTCAATGATTCTAGGATGGAATAAGAGAGGTGCATGATGGAGTAGACCAAGACTTTGAATGCTTTTATGCTGATAGTGCTGGTCTTTATTTTTCTTGCCGGGATAATAGAGGGCGGAACACAAGCCATCCTGGGTTTTCTGCGGCTGCAGATCACACCTGCTCGGCTTGTAAGCGACTTTATAGCTATTGCGGGAGTAGGGTCGACACTCCTCAATGTCAGTACGGTTGGCTTTCTGGGTTATGGTTTTCTGGCAATTAATAAACTCAGGTTAACTGGTGCTTCTCTTGCAGCCCTTTTTACGATGATGGGTTTTGCCTTTTTCGGTAAGACCCCATTCAATTGTCTTCCAATAATGCTTGGAGTATCTTTTTCTGCGCTTTTGGTAAGGAAAAAACCTAGAGACTACGCCCTCATAGCCATATTCGGAACTGCTATGGGTCCCCTTATTACTTTTATTGCCTTCGAGCTCGGAGTAAAGAGCTTTCTTGCCTTACCGGCTTCTTTTGCTATCGGGTTGGGCGTCGGACTCATCCTTCCGCCCATTGCCATCGCCATGCTTCGGCTTCATCAGGGATACAATCTTTACAACATGGGTTTGACCGCAGGTTTTTTGGGGCTTTTTGCGGCTTCGTTTTCGCATGCGGCGGGCGCAGACATTCTACCTATTGAAATATGGGGGACGGCTCAAAGTCCAATTCTTGTAGCTTTGTTACCTATTGTTTTGCTGATTGCTCTTTTTTGCATTGTGAAGGAAGATCCCAAGAACATTGTCGCTCTATTCCGGCATGCCTATTTGGATTTCCGCAAGA